>CAJOPC010000021.1 GCA_905236245.1 uncultured Alphaproteobacteria bacterium | reverse complement strand
TTGGTGGGCCCGGTAGGACTTGAACCCACGACCTATCCGTTATGAGCGGACAGCTCTAACCAACTGAGCTACAGGCCCCATACAATACACGGCGCTATTTTATCAAATTTTAACTTAAAAAGCAATCTTTTTCTTATCAAAACAAAATCTTTTTTATTTTTGTCATTTTTTGCTGGTCTTTCGTTATAAAACGTGCTATACTGGCGCTGTTGAGGGAAAACGAAAATGAAACGGAGAAAAGATGTCGAAGAATTATACATTCAATCCCGGTGATTTTGTTGTTTATCCTGCGCATGGTGTAGGGCAAGTGACAGAGCGACAAACTACAACTGTCGCCGGACAGGATTTAGATTTGATTGCGATACATTTTACAAAAGACAAAATGACAATGAAAATCCCTTCTGATCAGGCCGTAGAAAAAGGCTTGCGTCAAGTAGCAACCCCCATTACAATGGAAACTGTTGAAAACGTTTTACGCACAAAGACAAAGACAAAACGCGTTCAATGGAGTAAACGTTCCGCAGAATATATTGCCAAGATTGGTTCAGGAGACCCTGTTTCCTTAGCAGAAGTTTTGAGAGATTTATATAAAAATCCAGAAATAGCAACTCAAACATATAGCGAGCGTCAACTTTATGAAAAGGCCTTGGGTCGTTTGGCTCCAGAATATGCCGTCATTCATAAAATGACAGAAGCTGAGGCTTGTGCGGCTATTGAAGACTGTTTAAAATCCCCTTTATCAGCGGAATAAATCATGAACATATTCAAAAAACGAGCCACAGATTCATCCCCTTTTATGATGCCCAATTGGCTTGTGATTTTGAATAATATCTTACTATGGATTATTCTGCTAATTTTAATCGGCTATGCTGTCTGGCATCCGGAAACAATTGCTGTTATCTTTCCAAATTTTAAATGGGATAAAATAAATTACACGGCAATTTTAAAAGCAATTTTGTTTGTGTGGGTTATTTTAACCGTTTTCCGCATTATCAAAAAAGCTATGATTAACTGGATCAAGCGCCATGACAAAATCGACAAAGGTATTTACTACTCGTTTGTGACGCTACTCGGCTATCTAGGTTGGGTGATTGCCACATGGGGCGGCTTATCGTTGTTAGGAGTTAATCTACAAAGCTTAGCAGTCATTATCGGTGCCTTGTCCGTTGGAATCGGTTTTGGCTTACAACATATTGTGAATAATTTTATTTCCGGTCTTTTGATTTTATTCGAACGTCCAATTCAAAAAGGTGACTGGATTAAGATCAGCGGACAAGAAGGAATTGTCAAAAGTATTCATATTCGTTCAACAGAACTTGAAACATTTGCAAAAACACGAATCTTAATTCCAAACTCTGAGGTTTTGTCACAAAATTTGGAAAACATTACGAAGGGAGATCGTTTAGGCCGTATTATTATTTCGGTAGGCGTTTCATATAATTCAGACTTACGACTTGTTGAACGCATTTTACTTTCCGTGGCACAAAATGAACCTGCTTTACAGCAAGATCCTGCCCCGTTCGTATTATTAACAGACTTTGCAGATAGTTGCGTCAAACTTGAGTTACGCGCTATTTTAAAGAATGTGACGCAAGGTTTGGTTGTTAAAAGCAACTTGATGTTTGCCATTTGGGATGCATTTAAAGAAAACAATATCGAGATTCCATATCCACAACAGGTTGTCCATTTAGAAAAATGAAAAAAAGTCTTATTTTAATAGCTGTTTTTTTATTGAGCGCTTGTTCGCAATTTGAGCCCTTTGAGGATATGCGTCGAGAAGCCGGCTCTGTTAATCCAGTAGGCCAATCTTCCAACAAGCAACCTGTTATTTGCTATAATCCGCTGTGGCATAATCAAGAAGAAACGCTGCCTTTGGCACAAGCGGCCTGTGCACGCACAAACAAAAAAGCCGTTTATGTGGAAAAACATTATTTTTCATGTCGTTTATTTAATCCGGCAACTGCCATCTATAAATGCGAATAATTATTCAATAACTTCGCCTTCATAAAGCCCCCACACAAGACGACGAGGAAACCATCCTTCAACTTTATGATCTTTGTGAACAAATTGCAAAAGGCAATAATCCCCGGCCGGGCAAGAATGCACATGTCCAATAACACCCGGCTGAACATAGGCAATAACTTTACCAGACACACTAGGACTAGACAACAATTTGTCCTCATCTTGAATCACCACATACCGAGTGGGCTTTAACATCTTTTCATGTATCCAACCAATCGTTCCATCTGCCTCTCGAACCTGACGCCACATTTCAAAAGTATCAATAACCTCTACAGGATAATTACGCTCTTGATAAACCCATTTAATGGGGAAACGTTCTGCCGGACCGGCACGTAAATTTACCAAATCCGTCTTTAAAGAATAAAAACCTAAATTTTCCGCCGCGAGGGTTGGCAAAACGAAAAAAAAGCCCAACAACAAACAAATTCTAACGATTTTCATTCTTCTTCCTCTTCACTTGCAAATCGATTCCTGGGGCTTTTATAAACCCGTTTAGAGGGTGTTTTTTCTGTTGCTCCTTCACTTTGAACTTCTGCTGCATCTAAAACTAAGCCATCAACATCTGTTGTGGGAGCCAAATAACTATCCTTTCTTGTTAAATCACGCCACGCAACTTGAACAACGGGGCAAATAATCAATTGTGCCACAACATCTCCACGATGCAACACAACCTGTTTTGCCGATATATTTTGAAGCAACAAAAATAAAGGACCACGATCTGCCGGATGCACAAGTTGAGGACCACCCAAAATAATCAATCCGTGTGCTTGCGCCATAGCGGCATTACTTAAAATTTGACCACAATAACCATCTGGAATTCCTATCTCAAAACCACAAGGAACAACAACTCTTTCCCCTGGCTCCAATCGCATTGCAGAAGGAATTGCAGCTTGAAGATTTAATCCCACATGATAACGACTCGTATATGACGGCAAAGGAAGTCCAATACCATCAGCAGTTTGTGCAATATACAAAGTCGGTACCGTTCTCAAACTTTTCTCCTTTAAGTAATAGCAGTAATTGCACGAATATTTCCATCACGATTGATTTGAACAACACGCAACCGCTCTTTCATTTCTTTAAATGTTTTATCTTGATCCAGCTCACGATTTGTATGCATAATTCGGCTGATAAAAGCGCGATAAGCCGTTTCCGCACTATCTGCGTGAATAGTTGCAAAGCAGTTATCGTGACCAGTATTCATCAATTCCCATATAGCAGAAGCATTATCTGTTGAAATCTCTCCGCAAATAATAGAATCCGGCGTAAAACGGTTAACCAAGTCCACCACTTGAGCATAACCAAATTTGTTTGCCGCACCAGCACGAGAAACCAACAAATGTACATGATTCGGTTGATGAACAATCAATTCTCGTGTATCTTCAACCGTCACAATACGCTTGTGTTCATCCAATAATTTCAAGATATTATTTAAAAATGTTGTTTTACCGGTCGCCGTTCCACCACTGATCAACAAATGATCTCCACGTTTGATAGATAAAACCAATCGCTCATACGGATCATCCGGATCTTCCACATTTTTCAAACGATTCAATTGATGTAAGCGACCACCTTTGACCAAACCAAATTCTTCCATTTTAATATCAACATCTGGCCGATAAACACGGATATCGAATGCAATACCGCCCTCCAAATCATTTTCATCATAACGCACATTTTGCCCCATAATACCGCCGAAACGGTGTCCGCCGGGCAAATCCGTGTAAAGCATCGGAATTTGAATCTCTGGACCAAACGGCTGTTCCAATGTATTTGCAATCAAATACATAATATTATACAAATATTCTCTTGTTAGTTTTGGATCTTCATAATAATGCCACGGATGCGCATGACGACCTCGAAGACGCAACCATATACCGCCAGGATTATTGACTGCAACATCTTCCACATTGTCTTGACTATACCAATATGACAAGGGCTTCAAAGCCATTTCCAAAACTCTGTATGAATCAACTAATCCGCCACCCATTTAAATTTAAACTCCTAAAAATAATTCTTGTCGTCTGATTCTTGACTACCGACAGGCAAAACTGTTCGATTATCTAAATCATCTGGCAATTCTGGCTCGTAGATAGCATCCACATCAGGCGTAGGATTTAACCGGCCACCACCCGATGCACCGGAATCCCCGCCCATATCATCATCTGAGCCAGCACCATCTTGCATCTCTTTTGAACGAGCTTTAGTCCATGGCTCGACATCTCCTGTTTCTGAATCTTTAGACTCAAATAAATTTCCAACCAAATTTCCTTTTGACTCATCCTCCACATCATCACTCACAGAACGCAACCACAAATCGGTATTGGCAAATACGGTTATCCGCGTTCCGGATGGAACATAAACAATTGTCTCAACACTACCAGCGGCTTCGATCATCTGATCATAAATATCTTTAAAGTTCTTAATCAACATATCACGTGTCTGCTTACCCGGCGTTTCACCCGAAGCACTTGCCTCTGCTGCCTTTTCTTCATCAGACTGATTCAACTCGGTTGCCTTTAACACGGCGCCTTCGGCAAATGTTGCCAAGACCGGACGAGCATACTTTTCAAAGAACCGATCATCCAAATAAGCCGCAACACCGCCACGACCTTGTGCGTCACCTGATGTTGCTGAAAATTTAAATGCAGCCCCATCCGGACGAATCAACCGCTTCCATGAAATAGCAATTTTGCTAGTATCCCAAATACCACCTGCACCGGCAGCTCCTCCGGACGCTTCACCAATCAAATGGCTGCCCGCTGGGATCAAAATACGCCGGCCTTCTTCAGCATAAATATGACGTTCTACCATCGCCGTCACAGGCACGTCCGCATAACGAGAATCAATAGACCGAACCAAAACAGCAGGAATTGCCTTATCGGCTAACAGCACATTGGACATATCAACCGGCCAAGTAGAAACAGCCTTATCGCTCCCCCAATCCTTGTCTTTGTGTTTCTTTGCCATCGCCTTAATATATCCGGGAATTTCGACAGGTTTACCCAATTCCTTTTGCATCAATTTACGGCGCTTATTCACAATATCTACCATTCTTTCGCGTTCCTCTGGCGTCAGCTTACGTGGCTTTGGCAAGTCAGGACGCACCCGAGGATCTTCCCGAGGCTTAATAACTTCTGGCTTAGCTTTATCAAACCAATAAGGCCTACCATTCTCATCAATATAACCAATGCCCTCACCCTGTTCATTTAAAATCATACCATTTTCAACTGTATAAGGTTTGCCGCCCCAAACGATTTTACGACTAGCCGCAGCATTAGTTCCCGACAATCCGCATCGACGCAAATCCAAACCTATACCGGAAAAACGACCATACTGAGTTCCATCTGGATTAAACACTTTACCATCGGGCGTTGCAGATAAAATCAATTCACCATTGTCATCTTGGATTGTTCCATCCGCTAATAACATACCCATCTTGTTCCCTTCGGGCAACTTTTTCAATTCACATCCCACTAACCGAGCAACAATATGATCTTCCATATCATATAAGTACACATAATTTTCTTCCCCTAACTGACCAATTTCATTGCCATATTTATCGTAAATTTTGCCTGTTTTTTGATCAATTCTAAACAGGAAGTTGCCATCAGCATCTTTCACATCACCTTCACGACTCAAAACTTTGGCCAATGTCCCATCCGGATTAAAGAACAACTCGTCTTCACGTGAAGCCATCCAACCAATTTCTTTACCTTCAAAGTTATAAGCTTTATCTTCACGGCCAGCAATAAATCCAAGGATTTCATTGTCCACGCCAACTACTCGACCCATAGCATCTACACGACCAAACATTCTGTGTTCTTTGTTAAATACTGGACCACGGCTTCTAACACGGCCAATTTCTTCGCCCGAAGAATCTAACACCATCTTATCATTTTGAGCGCACCCAATCAACACACCATCAGGATTCACAACCGTTGAATCTGGCAACACACGCCCTACATAATTCCATGCCGTTGTTTCTAGACCTGTCACAGGTCCATAGCGCACCGAACGCCCTAATTTTTTACCTTGCGTATCTTCCGCCCATTCATCTGGTTGCATACGACCAACTGTATTACCTTGACCATTCACCACTTCACCGTTATAAGCTGTTTGACCAATAACTTTACAATTATTCACAACCAAAGTATCCGGAATTAAACCACCGATATCCTTTAATTCATGATCACCTTTAACCGCACCATTATTCGCCACAGGGCCAACATCTTCCCCACTTGGAGAAAGAACATGCGCATCACCATCCATGATTCCCAAAACTGTATTTTGTTGAGATACCGCTGTTCTAAACGGCAAAATAACACCTTCCAAAGGCCGAGTCTTTCCTAAAATCGTTCCATCATCCAATGTTTGGAAAAGCACTTTATTAGAAGCATCTATCACATCGCCCTGCAATGTTGTGCGACCAATAATCGTTCGCTCATAGCTGAACGGCACTCCTTGAGAAGTTAAATGTCCGACATATGGCATAGAATTATAAACTTCCGGCTCCGAAACACCAACGGCTGAACCATCCGACAAAATACGCCCTTTAAAAGAGTTTGCAACACCAACTAAAGTTCCATCCGCAGCGACAGCGCCAACCTTTTTAGCATAGTCATCAATAACCGCACCTGTGCGAATTACACCGCCGGCCCAAATTGTTTCTTCTGTTAAAGCTGAATCAAAAGCCATCCGCGAAGCAATCTTTTTACCGCTTTTATCCACAACATCACTCAATGCATTACTTCTGCCTAAAATAGCACCATTTTTATCAACCACTAATCCTGGGGCAAAAATACCACCATTGATCGTGCTGGAATTCAAATATGTAATACCCAAACCGGAACTTTGTGCTTGAACCTTTGTATCTTTTGCGATTGAACCCATTTCATCTTCTACGCCCAATGGCGTCAAATTCACAGCCGTCGCATAACCAGCAGGAACGGCACAAGCCATTACCTTCTTATTCGAATCTACCGCAAAATTATTCAACATTAAATCGGCAACACTTTTAACCGTGCGCTCCCGATAAACAGAACCATCCAAAGAGGCTGGGCCCACAGGTTCAGGATTCGTTATATTCCGAACAAATACAGATTGCGTGCGTATACGCCCAACCAACAAACCATTCTGGATTGTATAATCCGGGGCTAAAACAACACCCAAAGTTTTACCGGCCACAGATACAACATTACCTACCTCATTCACAATGCCGGAAACCGTCTCATGCACAGAAGGTGCCCCCAATGGGATATATCCGCTTGTAATAACACCGGCCCCATCTTGAACACGATTATCCGCAAACACACGTCCAACAACGCCGGAGGCATTAGCAATTTGGCCATCCGCCTGTGTCCAACCTTGTAAACCTTTGACTACAGACATTCCTAAACCGATAGGCAACAACCGACCTTCTGTCTTAAAATCAGACGACATCATAACATCCGATGGCCCAATAAATAAGGGTGTCGCGCCACTGGCAGTTTGAACCACACCATCAACACCAACCATTCCCATAAATTCACCTTGAGAATTCACAACAGTTCCTTTACGAACAACGGTTCCAACCAAATGTCCGTCGCTGTCCAAAACAAGGCCATCGCCCATTAAAACACCAACACCTTGCCCTTCGGCATTTACAACTTGTCCTTTAAAATTAACCCAACCAATAAAACGACGACTGGTATCAACAACCATGGTAATCGGCACGGCCCTACCACCTAAACGCCCATCACTAGATAGTAAAACACCAAATGGAGAAACACTTCCAAGATAATTGCCCGTCTTATCATATCCGGCCAACTGATAAGCAGTGCTATCAGATTTATTCACAGCCTTAGGAACAATCGTTCCAATAACACCTTCTCCAGACACCAAAACAGACATTGGCATCCATACACGGCCCAATATACGATTATCCGGTGTAACAACCAATCCATTGGAAAGAGCACGACCAATACGGGTTCCTTGAGCCAACACATCTCCTTGTTCATTGGCCAATCCAACATATGCGCCCAATGAAGACAACACCGCTCCGGTAGGAACCATACCACCAAGCAATGCATTATCATTTCCATACAAAGCACCATCAGCCAAAACTTTACCTAATACACTGCCTTCTGCATTGATTGCCTTACCATCCCCATTTAAACGCCCGATAACTTTACCAGACAAATCAACAAATCCAGCATTTGAAGGAATAAGAGCTCCTAAAATTTCAGTTCCATCAACATTTAAAACCGTCCAATCGGGCATAACACGACCTAACTCATCTCCGTTCAAATTTTGAACCAAGCCCAACAATGCGTTATAATTACCTAAAATGGATCCAGAAGAAGAAACAACAAAACCATTTGGCGGCATAAATCCGATCAACCGTCCGTTTTTATCAGAAACCCAACCATTGAAAGCAATAGTACCAACTTCATCATTGCGTTCATCATAACATTTACCAGCCAAAGAAGTCCACCCTGTCGGCAAACCATTATCATCAAAAATTGCACCATTACCACGGCCACTACCTGCGGATTGTCCCACAGAGCTACTACCATCTGGATTAATACAATCAATTACTTTCCCGGATTTATCAATAATTCGTCCATCATATCTTGCTCGACCAACCAAAGTACCATCTGCGGCCAATACCGGTCCCGTCGGAGTTATTTTACCAATTTCTCGGCCTTCTGTATCGACAGCTTGGCGAGACATATTGATACATCCGATAGACATCCCTTTTGTATTAATCACCTGACCGGTAACAGAAATAACACCCATCAAATTACAAGCTTCAGCAAGCACTGTGCCCCGAGGAACAACAATACCTAAACGGTTATTTTGCTTGTCAATAACATATCCATCCGAACGCACTTTTCCAATGGGTTGAACATCTTGATTCATAACACTTGCATCTGGATATACAGAACCCAACACACCGCATGTATTACTTGTCACTTTACCTTTTTGCAAAATACCGCCTACGTTCTTCTTGCCTGCAGACACCACTCCGTTCGGCGCAATACATCCAATTAAAGAACCTTTACCATCAACAGCTTTACCTTCTGAATTAACAAACCCAATTACTTGGCCTTTCATATCAACGATAACACCCGCAGACACTGCCGCACCAAGCTCGTTAAAGTTTGTATCAACAACACCTCGATCCAACATCACTCGACCAACAACCTGACCATATGAATCCTTAACCTGACCATTTAACGCAATCGTTCCATATGAACGACATCCTGTTCCGACCGCAATACCTTTTGGCACAACACCACCAATCAAGATACCGCTATCATCCAAAATAAAGCCATTTTGTTGAATATGTCCTAAAGCTTTCTTGTTTGAATTAACAACCACACCTGTTGGCAAAACCGCCCCCATCAACTCGCCAGACAAATCCATGGCCATACCCCAATCGCGCAACATACCGATTTGAGTGCCCGATCTATCCACAACAGATCCATCTACTCTCAAAGTTCCAATTTCGCCATCTGCATCAACAACACGAACATTTTTTCCATCTTGAGTGACCTCTGTTTTACCAATAACGGCGCCTTGAGCATCTAATACAGAAACCAATGGTAGCGCTGCCCCTAAAATATTGAAATTAGAATCAACTAATGTATCATCTCCTAATAACCGACCAATAGTTTTACCTTCTGCATCTACGACCGTACGACGATCGGAAACACGACCCAAAAACTTATTATCCAAACTTAATGCTATGCGTTCTGGCTCAACAATAACAAAAATATCGCTGTCCGGATCAATAGCAACTTCTCCTTTGACTTCGATCTCTTTACCATCTACGATGACCTTGCCATCTTTGATTTCAACTTCCTCACCGGTCGCAACATTGACACCCTTTTGAGGAACAACAGGCTCTGTTTCTTTTTCGATTTCACAACAAACACAATCTTTAGAATCTGTCGAACTTGCTCTTAATTGGATTTGGCTTCTTTGATCACGCAAAACTCGAGGATCATCAGTCCGCCATACAATTGTCAATACATTTTGTATGTTGCGCACTGTCACAGGCGTCCAAGTAACTTTCAATACACATTCCTCGCCCGCATTCAATTGCGTTTTTTCCATACAAGGACCCGTCAAGATAAAACCATTATCCGTCGTTTCCGCTAGATACTTTTGCAAAAAGACAATCGGGGCATCTTCCGCTCTTAAAATAACATTGGCCTCAGCTGTCGCCCCCAAAATTGCTTTACCTAAATCAACCTCGGCGGGATTAATAATTAATTGTGCTTTTTCCGCATTCCAATCGGGGATCCCCGAATCTCCATTATTTGCGTCATCTAATGTGGATGTCACCGTAAAGACATCTTGTTCTTGTTGACGCACAACAGGAGCTTCTTTCTGTCTTAAAGAGCAGAAAACCACAATAAACAACATCAAAATGATCAAACCCATAACGGATAAAATCCAAGTTGTCCGTTGTTTTGATTGTTCTGATAAGCTTTTCCGATTCTCTGCCATTAAAAATCCTTATTTAATACGCACAACCGAGCATGAGTATCCTCGACGACCCAACTTACGGCACAAGGCGTCTCCGGTTTCAGCATCTTTCACAGTGCCGGCCCTTAAACGGAACAGATCCGCCATCTCGCCGTTTGCAGAAGCATCGACGGAATAATATGGATCATATCCAGATAAAATATCTGCATTAGCCGCATATACTTGCTCCCACAGCTTTTCCAAGTCTGCAATATCAGGCGCCGTACCAAACTCTAAAGCGATTGTCTCATTGACCGCCACAGGCAAGACCGTTCCACGATCAGCCGTTGCAGCCTCTACACCAGCATAAGCCGGGGCATAATTGACTGCAGATTCAGGAATTGGACGAATATCCTGCCATGTTCCACCGGCAGCACAACGATTTGCGCCTGTCGTATCCGCACAATAAGAAGGCATTGCATATGAAGGCGTTGCATATGGATTTAATCCACCCGTTTCCGTAGCATAACCAGCATTTACAACGCCACCGCCATTTTGTGCTGAAACATATGGACTGCTACCATGCAACATAGATCCGTTATTCAAAGTCACTTCTGGGTTCGGCATATCTCCAGAACGTGACGGCAACTGTTGCAAATACGCATATGGTTTTTCATTAAATCCGCTATAATCCGTATATTCCAAACCAGCCGCAGGATCACGTCTTAATTTAATACAAATAACTTTTTGACCATTACGCAACACTAAATCACCAATTGCTTCTACAACAATCAAACGACTATTCGCGCCACGCGTTCTAAATCCGACTGGCACCTCTGTATCTTGCACTAACAAACTAACCACAGGACGCTGTGTCATCGTCAATGCCTTCGGTCCCAAATCAATATAGGTGAAAATATTATCTCTCCAAATATTATCCGGAGCGATATCCACATCATCAGGATTTGGCAAAAACATATCCAAATCAAATTTCAAGCTCTCAGGGTCCATAGGAACACTATTTTTCCACTCATCTGCGATATTTTGAGCCACAGAAGCATTAGCAACAGAACCAGATGTTCCCGTAGAAAATCCGCCAGCCAAATTGATTGTCGGCATAGAGGCCATGGTAGATGTTCCATTTCCTTCACGCATCTGTCCACCATCAGCGACAGGCGTCCAACGCGGACCAACCAATACATCCACAACGGATTGTGTGATTTTATCTGTGTTAAATGTTTCACTACGCAAATAGAACACATATCGATTTCCAGAGCGTCCAAACAAAATCATGTTACTATCCACACCGATATAGGAAGGTTCCGCATAAATCATGATTGAATTTGGCGCCACCACTTTACCATAAAAAGATTCCGGAGAACCAATGTGTGCATTTTCTATCAACTCCCATGCGGGCAAGTTGATCAATGTCATCATGCCTTCACGCACACGCACAGGCAAAACAGTATCAGGCGTCCAATTATACTTTGAATAACCTGGTTTTGTTTGACCAGCACCCATGTGAGCTAATGGATTATTCCACGCTTTTTGTTGCATTCCCAACGAATGAATATAATCCAAATTGACTTCATCATATTCTCCCGCTGTTCCAGCCATAGCATCGGCCAATTGAGCCGCTTGCGGATCCGCCGGCAAATTTTGCGCAATTGCAGAAAGAGAAATAGCAGAAACTGCCCCTGTTAATAAAGGTAAAACCCCCTTTAAAAATACCTTCTTTTTCACTTGTCCTCCTTTTTTCTAGACACCGCTTTACTTCAGCTTATCTAAAAATGAAATGAAAGTCCAGTAAAAAAAGTGTTTTTTTTAAGTTTTTTACAAGAAAAAATTTTCTTAGCTTAAATATATCAGATTTTTATTTTTCAACAGCGGTCAAACCAAATCTGGTTACCGTAAAACCAAGCGGGTTTTTCAACCTTTGACTCCACAATAAACCGGACCGTGTCGGTTGGAAAATAACCTCAACCTTTGCCACAAAATACCGAAACTTTGGCTCTTCAGATGATCTGTCTATATCTTGAAATTCCAATTTAACTTCCCACACGTCAGCAGCCCCTTCCGTGCTACCTTGGCTGGCCTTCTTTGCTGACAAAATACGCACACTTCTCACCAAATTGTCTTCATATGCCAAACGCAATAACTTACGAGCTTCTTCTGTAAATTGTGAGAACACGGAATCAACGCTCATCCAATAAACAATTCCATCTTCACCCCAACGCTCTTCTAATTCGGTTAAATCCGATCCCATTCCAAATCGAGCCAATAAATATTGGCGCAACAAAGATTCTTTTAACAAATCGGAATCCAAAGTCTCCGCACTCGGCCGAACAATATTGATAACTTGATGATCTTTATCTTGTATTTCCAAATAAAATGGCTGCACACGCATCACCGGCGTCACATTAGCTAAAGCAATCAACAAAATAACATTACAAATAATGGCCAACACGACCATAACTGTAAAAGCGCGCGACATCCACAGGTATCTTTCTTCCTGTAATACCTCTCGCGCAGAAATTTTGTGATGTCCTTGTTGTCCTGTGGTTTCACCAGCCATTTAGGCCCCCTTTTTTAAGAGAACCACTCTGGCACCTCTGGAGCCTTTTTCAGCTCTAAACAAGCACAAGGCGACTTTTTTAATTCAGAATATTCTGTTCCGATTCCAACTGGTGGTTTTTCATACACAGATGTACATGCTGCTAAAACAACAGCTCCGACAACCACTGCTAATAATAAAACTTTTCTCATTTTCATTACCTCTCTTACTATACCTTTCCTACTTTAACACATAAAAATAAAATATCCAACAAAAAAATTAATTCGTCACAGATTTTTCTTCAGATTCACTGACACGTGTGATCACAAAACCATTGGGATTACCCATCTCAGGAACCAACAAGACTCTACTACGATCATACGTAAAGTCCAAAGTTGCCGTCTTACTTGTTTTACGCCATTTAGATATCTTATCAAACTCATATAAATCAAAGTCAACAGAATAACGACCACCTTGCCGTTCCACCCGCGTCACATCAACAACCCGCGGAGGTGTTGACGTAACAATTTGGGAAATTTCATTGGGTTTAGGCATAAATGCATTATAGGCCGACGAAGAAGACAAATATGATACGATACCTGCTTCTCCCCACCGTCTTTTCATTTCATCCAAATCCGGAATAATGGAATAACGCATTTCCAAATAAAAGCGCACCAACATATCATCCACACGCGTCCAAATACCCGCATTAATCGGAACGACCTGGCTTAAATCCTCAAAAAACATCGAGTTTTGCCGAACGACCTGAGCAACCACATGAATCTGTATGACCGCCTGGAAAAGAGTCACAGTCACAAAAAACACCAACACCCACAGAATCCAACACGATACCATCAACAAACGCGTCAAATGCCATGCTGACTGCAACTGCTGCGCCATTCAAATCTCCTTGTCAATTAGCTTGATTGACACATACTAAAATCAAAATCAAACGCCTGTTCCATATTTTCGTCAACCAAATTAAAGGCTTTATCGACTAACTCTTGGACCATGGCTCGATTTGAACGCCCTTCAGCCATGCGCTGATCTACTTCTACAGCATTTGTAGCTGTTAAATACACCAAGGCTTCCTTATCCTGTTCCAAGGCCGTAACCAACAACTGTTGCTGTTGTTGTGGGGTTTGATAATCCAAACTTTGTAATTCAGAAAAAGCCTCCGGGAATTGCTCTTGCATCCGCGCCATAACTTTTTCTTTATTCATAGAACGCGCTTCACGTTCTTTAGCTAAATCTGGATGAGCCGCGTCCTGTTCGTCCAACTTCACGATATATGCTTTAGCTTCGTTTAGATAACGACTTTTCACCTCTTTGAGCGCTTTACGCACTGACAAAACCTGAGCCCCCTTTGACAGATCTAAATTCGGATACGACAAACCTAATTTCTCAAGTTGGCGAGAAAAATCGTCTTGCATCCGCTTAAACGTGGATGCCAACTGTTCTTGACCAACCTTAGCATTATTCAAGCCCGTCTCCAAATCTCCCATTTCTTGGAGCACATTATACTCGGAATTTCGAGGCATCACTTTGGGCGCAACAGCAGAAGATTTAGCTATAATCTCACCACCATATTTTTCACCATTTTTAAAAACATCTGTCATTACCTCGTTTTCAATCTGCGCCTTACGCTTACTACGCTCATCACGTTGTCTGATAGATAACGGAACAATACTATCCGGATCCGAATCAGCCTCTTTTGGCATTGCGTCAACACGTTGTGCATATTCCTGCCGCACTTTATCAACCATCGCCCGAGGATTCTTAAAACGTCCGGCAAACCGTTGTTCATTACACTTCATCAAACTATCAAAATATTTTTGCATTTTTTTGGTTGTAAGTCCCAAAGTACGCATTGTCTCGGACACCTTCTGTAACTCCGGCAACTTATTAAGCAAATTGTGTGCCGTCAACGCGTTATCGAGTGCCTCGTTATGAGAAGGAAGATACTTTCCTATCGTGCCAATTTGACGTTCTACCATTGGCGTAACCCCATAACGTGCCGCATGTCCTGTTCCGGCAACCAATGCAGTTAAACAAACAAACAAAAAGAATGATTTTTTCATTGTGAGCCTCCGTCTGTTATCCCAGCAGTTCCCGTGGCTAATTTCACACCTTCTGTTTGTTTAACCATGGGTTTAAATTCTAATTCCAAAGCCTCTGAACGCATTTTCGTACGCGCAGCCACTATACTTAATTTTAATTGCATCAAAGCACCAAACAAGGCCCGACGACTGGCTTCTGCCGACAAAGAAGATGGCAAATTATCATATTTTGCATCAATCTTAGCATCCACATCTGCCAAAACATTTAATTGCTTTTTTAATTCCATCGCACGAGTCAAAGCCTTTACCGAACGTTGTTGAGCACGATACAACAAACGCAAATTCTTTTGTGTCACATTCTTTAAAGATCTTTGATCTTCGGCAATCTGTTTAGAACGATATTCAAATAATTCTCGTCTAGAAGCTTTATCCGGAGCCTCTATTCCCTTGTATTCACTTGCATCAAAACCCAAGGAAGCAAATGTATGAGAAGTAACCGCAATAACTTCGCCCATAGTTTGAATAACTGTATTACGAGATGGCGGACCAACCCATTTATCTGTCACATGGCCTTCTGCTCCAACCAATTGTGCAATAACTTTATTAGCATCCTGTAAAAATTGTGTTGTGAGCAATTTTACACCTGAAACAACCAAACCCATCACATCCGGCGCCACAAAAAGAATCGGTGGCCACTTATGTCCAATAGATTCCACACACACCGGGCAAACAGTATCTTCAAAAGAATGTTGCTCGTTTGGACCAGGTTTTAACATAACAGGAGGCATTGTCTCACAAGACAACAAAAATGAAGCATAAGCCCCAGCATAAGCCGGATCTTCAGGGCCACCTGTTGCTTCCGTTGCCAATGTCGTAGCACACAGCGGGCAGTTAGCAGCCTTAGATTCTCCAGAAGAAATCAAACCTTGAATGGCATCTTTAGCCCATTCATTAAGTTTTCCCATTATTGTAAATTTAGTAAACATTCCCAAAAGAGAATCCACCATGGAAATAGAACCAAGCCCCATATTGATACCAGCCGCGATATCATCATCTTTACGATAAGTAGGATTATCATTTCTATTTCCCAATTCAGTTCCCTGCTGTTTTCCTGCGGCCATATTATAACCTGTAGCTCTCGCATGAGAATCGTACGGCTCATCCACCGCGACAGCAGAAACGCTCACGCCCAAAAGTAGTAAACCAATTAAAAACTTTTTCATCTGATCCTCCTTACGACCCTTGTTCTGGATTATCAATCATTGGAATAGGTTGAACAGACAAGAACCGTGCCGCTTCCAATTCCATCATTTCAATTTGCAAAGCCAAATCCACCAAAACTGCTTTGTTAATAGCTTTCCAACTCTGATCGGTTCCAGACACAATTCCTATAGAACCATCTCCACTAACTGCTGCGACAACAGCCGCCATATCATCTCCGATTTTTGATTGAACAGTATTGGACAAACGCGTATATTCAGTTCCCAAAGCCCTTAAATAATCATCCCGATTACGTTGAACTTTCTTACGATTTTCCTCGGTATTTTTAGCCGAATTTTCGATGAAAAATTCTTCTAAGATAACTTCACGCAATCTTGAATTTGAAACGCCCGAGCTTGAACCCGAAGAACCACTAGAACCCGAAGAACCATTAGAGCCCGAAGAACCATCAGAGCCAGATGAACCACCGGATTCCCCGGAACCGGAAGAACTACTACCTCCTAATAAAGGTTTAATCTTATTATTCAATTTTGAATAAGGAGAATACATTTGCTTATCAAAAATCTTTTCTTTGATATATGTATAGGCGCTAATTTCCAAAGGACCAGATCCCGAACCCGTTCCTTCCTCAACCTTATAAGACTCCTCACCATCAATCAAAGCATCTACTTCCTGTTGGTGTCCAACAATCTTTGCAACTTGTTTTGGATGCTTACCCATGGATATCAACGTCAAAACTGCACCCGTTATATTACGGATTGGATCGGTCACAGCCCACGGAGCCATCACAATCTTGGGACGACCTTCCGGTGGACATGTCGCCCAAACAAGCGAGGACATAAAAAGAGCCCCTAAAATAATACCTGAAAAAGTTTTATTACGAATCATCATCTACATCCCCTTTCACAGCTTGTGCGACATCAACTTCCGCAACGCCAACCGTTGATAAATTACGATAGGATTGAGCTGCCAAGTCATATGCATACAACTCAATCATATCCACCAATTGATCCGAAGAATAAACAGAAACAGCACCCATATCTGCGACGAAATCAATCAGCGTTTCATCACTATTAATCTGGTCTATCAACCCTTGTAATTTTTCATAACTTTCATCTTGCCCCTTTTGGAAAAAGCTATCTGCTAATGTCGATGCTGCCGTTGAGGCGGTCATTAAATCTTCATTTTGACGATCAACAGCACAATCTACAGGGCTACATTGTGTGCCTTTTTTACCATTATCACATTCGCAATCAGCATTAACTTCAGCGCTATCGCGCACAAAAGCTTGATCTGCAATAACCGCTTGAACTTTCTTAAAATCGGCTTCCTTTTTCTCAATCAGTTCAATAATCAAATTAGGAACTGTTGCAGCCTCTTCTTCTGCTGCCTTAACCATCTCAGCTGCTTCTTCATCAGTAACAGTATCAGCGCCTGAAGCTCCCGTTGCTGAAATTCCCGGACCATCACCTTGTCCAATGTTATCCTTTATCTTTTTAATACCTGCGCTCGCATCAATTTCCGTATCTTTACGAGTATACTGTATGGCTAAAAATAAAGCCTCAACCAATGCGCTAATAGGATCTTGTATCTGCGAATGGACTAAACCGCCGGTCGGGAAAACAACCTTTCCATAACCTACACTGGAACAAAAAAGAAAACAGCTCACCACAACCGATAATAAAAGCTTTCTACGCATTTTCTCCTCCTTTATTCTTCAATACTCTGCAAGGCCGCAGCAGCCTCATTTGCAACTTCTTGCCCCAAAACTGAATTCATTGTATTTTGCAACTGTCCCAAATATAAATCATCTGCCGTCACCAACTTAACATTTGCAACCAATCCATCGGCCTTACCGACTTCTTTCATCTTCTCAACTGCCTCTTTTTCTCTTTTAGCAATAACCTTCATCAAATGAGCACGAGCAGCACCTGCAGTTGCAACTTTTTGTAAATGAGCCTCACGCCTACGAGCTCTTAATAAGTCTAACTCCTCAGCCGTCAGATTTTCGGGATTCACGCCTGTTTGTAAATTGGTATTAGATGGCACTGTCGTTGTTGACGTTCCATTACTACCACTATTCGTATTACTACCACTATTGCTACCATTACTACTACCCGATTGCAATTGACTTACTGATACCGTGCCAAAAGCATCCTGAATTTTCGCTGGAGAACTGATAATCTCATCGAGTGTCTTAGGAATGTTTCCGCTTGGATCTTCCAGTGCTTCCAAACCAGCCGTATCTAAGGATTCAACCAAAATTTCTGATTTATCAACAAAGGCTTCTTCCACTCCAGACTCTTGTAGATCCTCTGCTTCGCCGATTTTTCGCACAGCAGCTTGCAAACCATCTTCCAAACCTTTCCACTCGGTTCCAGATTCTGAGGTCACCCAAATGGCAGCAGCATCCACAAGGGCCCCGGCAATATCTATATTAAATGAACCAGTACCAATTCCATCCTTCATAGGCATAGAATCCGTACACCAAAAGAGCGGACATCCAGCTGTAGTTACCAAAGACACTCCTGCCGCAAGTATGGTAACCCCCGCAGAAAGATAAGTGAACACTTCCTGAATCTCAGCCATTTTCTCACTTGTCGAAGCATAACTCCGAACCGGTGAAGCTACCGTCATCCCCAATAAAGCAGCACCACAAACGGCATTAATTATTGCTTGATGTAGTTTCATCTACAACCTCCTGTTCATTCAAAATTCTAGCACTTTGCACACTCATTTGAGCCCCTGTCAACGCACTGGCACGCAAGTTCTCAAACAAGACAAACCGACTCACGTCTTGATTTCCACCCAAAGATCCATTCTGTGTCACCACCGGCTTCAAATCCGACACAAAACCGTCTGCACGTTCAAAGTAATCTTTGGATATTGCATTCATGCCTTCAGCCAACGGAATAACTCTATTCACTGTTTGACGCAATAATTCAAGCCGACGTCGTTTAATCTCCTTCACATATTCTGAGTCCACAACGGGCGTCGGTGCAGGTGGATTAAGTGTGCCATCCTCTCCGGTTCCTTGTCCTTGACTTGTTCCGCCAAGACCCGTTTGTAAAGCAGGTGTATTATTCTCCTCTTCCTCTTGTGCAACATGTGTGCTCAAAAGATCCAAGTCAACAGGACTCATCTTCAACAATGTGGCTGCAGAACTTGCCGCACTGGTGATTCGACCACTTGGAGTCACAGAATCAGAATCTGCCAACGCTGTCGGTTCAACAGGGCCAACGGCCTCGCCAATATCACCTGCCGCAATTTCGACGTTCTTAACTTCATCGAATTCATTGTCGGTCATAAGAGTATTCGTGATTTCTAAGGCTAACTGGATAATATCTGCCACCTTTGCTTCATGTGGAACATCCATTCCCTTCTTATCCAATTCGGTTTGGGCCATCAATGGATCTTCAGTTTTTTTCGTTCCCATTGGACCATCCGTTTGGACACCGGCAGTCTGCAAAGCTTGCCTTTCTTCGGGAGACAAACCACCAAACCACTTATCAAAGGCTTCCCTTTGCTCCGGACTCATATTCTTGTAAAAATCAAGGTTGTGATAATCAGAAGATGTATTACCAGTATTTGGGTCAATGCTACTTGCAAAATAATTACGCATACCCGCACCAATCTCGCTATCCGGATCCATCATCATATTATAGAACGGTGCAAATCCAGCGCTTGGCACAAATGTTCCATTATTGTTTGTTCCAAGTCCATTAGGTGTATCACCAGATCCAGCCGCTCCGGCAAGAGTTTGATTTGCAGCATTCCTTGACTCTGCTATCAACTTTTCCCGTGCCGCATTTGCCGCCTCGGCTGCTATATGTTGGGCCCCTAGATCTTGCACATTTTGCTTGGACGCATTTTGCGCATCTTCTAACGCCTTCTTAGCCGATTCAACAGCCTGTTTTGCTTTTGGATCATTTGGGTTTTTCTTTAAAGCTGCCTCAGCTGCCGCCAATCTGTCCTGAGCCGCCTGCATAGGACCAACAAGTTCTGAATACTTGCTGAAATTAGTAGGATCATTCAAATCCTTTTTATAAGTATCGACCAGTCCCTGTGCTGCCGCAAGTTCTTTTTTGGCGTCTGCAAGCTGTTGCTTAAGCTGAGCCGCTTGAGCCTTCTGGTCCTTATTCTTAAAGAATGGCATTTCACTTAGCCTATTTTCAAGATCTCTAATCGTATTTTGTAACCGGCCAACTGTCGAAGTACTTTGAGACATACTTCCACGACCAGATAATGCATCATAAGCATTCCTTGCCGCAGCATAGTCCATATATGCACTACCTAAATCCTTATAATCTCCCGCAGCCACAAATTGCCATGTATCACCACCATCCGGCGTCACAACTTTCAAACCCAACTTGGCCAAACCCTTTGAAAACTCACTACCTTCTCGGGCATCAAACATGTAGCGTCCATCTATTATTCCACGATTCTGGTCATTCAATGCGTAATATCCAGACTGATTATAATCATTTTGACCAAATCTCAAATTATCCCACAATGTCTTATTGGCACCCTTAAGCGTATCTCCTGACGTATCAAAAAAGTACTGAGACGCATCCATCGCGGATCCAATGCTTGATGGCATATTATTGGGATTAAAGCTAGGATTATAAGTCGGCGAATTAGGATCAGCATATCCATTAGCCAAACCTGCCAAACTGGTCAAAGCATTCCAACGATTCTCAAGCGTATCATTTCCATTCACTGTACCGGCAAGAGTTTGCATTTTCTTTAAATCATTATCAATAGCACTATTAAAGTTCATAGTAGGAACATCCCCTTGCGTCACACCTGGTTGTTTAGCCAAGGAATCAAGAGTAGCCCGAGATGCAGCCGCATTCACTAATGCTTTAACATCCCCTTCAGACAAACCCGGATTGTTGTTCGCAAAATACTCCTGCAACCCAGCCGCATTACCATTGTTAATAAATCCTCGAATTGTTTCCTTATCGCTATCGCTTAACCAGGTAGTTCCACCAGTTTTCTGACCTTCGGCATTCTTTTCGGGCACGGTTGCAAAACGCAAAACATCCTCTGCGCCCTTTATTTGTTCGCCCAGTTTTGCCATTTGTGCGTTATAATTGTTCTGATTGGCAACATGTGCCGCGTTCAATTGCCGCTGTGCATCCGACAATTCAAATGTATTTGTCGCTGGATTATATTGAAGCACTTGAGCTGGAACAAGAGATCCGCTTGCATCATTACCTCTTATACTCCAAGTACCACCGTCTTTATCATAAACCAAGTATGAATCCATACTATATTCCGAAGCCAATGACTTTGGCACCAAGTGTGCCCCATCCATCACTTGCCCAAGACGATCAACAGCAACTGGCTTTCCATCTACAACTCTAATAGAAACATTTTGGGGATCAACATGGGTATTAAACTTGTCATATACCTCATATCCTGCGGCCTCCCCCGCTCGTTGGAAAGTCTGATTACCACCATAAAAAGTATCTCCTTCTGCAATGACCCCTGTATATGTCTGACCTCCAACGGTTATTGTTTTTGTTTTTTCATCATACCATCCCGTCGTTCGTCCATCTGCAGTTGTAACCGGTACGGCTGTTCCTACTTGATCCACTTTTGCCTGGAAATGATCATCTGCAGTTTGGGCCATAGAAAACGGCAACATCTCCCGTGAAATACCGGAAACTTCCGTCCCATTAACCGTAGCAGAATAATCTCCTCCTGGGTTTCTTGTAACACCACTTAAACTGTCGGTATTATATTTGAAAGAAGTAGTATCATTATTATACGTCATACCGCTTGCTTCGGCCAAAGATCGTATGGACGCAGTATCCAGATCTCCCACTTGCATAGGGACACCATCTATCTTAATGGTTTGATTCAAAGTACCATTTAACTGTGGTAAATCCTCCTTTTTTGCATAATAGGTCGTATTATTTGCCGCATTATTCAATACCGTGATACCCATATCACCCAATTGTGGAGCAATTACCGCATGATAATACTCTCTTCCCCCTGGCTTGCCCATCAATTCGGTAAGGCTGCCAGTAAATTGATCTGTCGCCCCCTGAACTGGCCCAAAAGAAAGTTGCGTAGGATCTCTTGGAGCAACCCCCATGATATTAGAATATTTCATTGCCTCTCGCGCAGACAAAACTCCACCACCTACACTACCAACCTCACTTGGCGATGTCCAAGAGGCTCCCGGCATATACGTATAATCCGAACTAGAACCATTTGAATTGCCTCCTGCAGAACCAGGAATAGTTATCGATTTAAGTTGTGTTTCAAAAACAACCTGTCCATTATCATCTCTGGTCCACGTTCTCGTGTAATCTCTTGGTTGAAAATATTGAGTACTACTATCATTCGGACTTAAACCATATGCACTCACAAGAGCATCAAAAGTCCTCAGTGCGCGATCCTCACGGCTACCATAGTACTCATCTATCAAAGCCTCTCGGGCCTGGGCCGCCGTATGAAACACCTGATCCGTAGAGCCAATATGAAAAGTAAAAATTGCATGACCATCGCTATCTGCAAAAATATCTAACATTCCATCTCGCGGAAGCCCAACATAATGTTGCGAATCTGCTGCCCAAACCTCACAGCTTGCCCCACACACAAATGCAACACCTAATAACAAAATTCGGATAAAATTCTGCATACAATCCTCCCTCTTTAAAAAAGTACCTAGGTCCAATTTACATACTTTTTTTGGCCTTTGCAACACTTTTTTTCATTTTTTTTGATTTTTTTATTGTGTGCTATTTCACCGACCTATTCGATTTCGGTCGAATTTTCGCGATTAGCCTGTTCGCTTTGTCTTACAGCTATATCATACAACTCTTCTGGTGTAGGCCAATCATCATCTTCATTTTCAACGGAGGCATTGTCTTGTCCTTCATCGGTTCTTCCATCTGTTGAACCTTCCGATTCATTCCACATACTTGAATCAAGAACCGTTGTACCAGCCCCAAGTCCAGTATCAATCAGTATTGCCCACACATTTGGAGCAAAGAACAACATTCCTCCGCAACAACTTGCGAAAATAAACTTAATTAATAAATGTTTCATGCTCTCCCCCCCTTTTTATTGCGCTTATTTCGGGCTAACCAAAGTTCCCATGTTGCGCCCTTCTAATTTTGGCGCTTGTTCCACTTTAGCAACATCCGCAACATCCGCAATAGCGCGCTGCAAAACAGCTGCTCCCAAATCTTGATAGGACATTTCACGTCCACGGAAACGCACAGTAAATTTCACTTTATCCCCTTCGGCCAAGAATTTTTTAGCATTACGCATTTTAACTTGATAATCATTATCACCAATGTTTGGGGTAAACTTAATTTCTTTTGTTTCTTGAATTTTTTGTTTTTTCTTCGCTTCGGCTTTACGCTTCTGTAATTCGTACTTATATTTGCCAGCATCCATAATCTTACACACAGAACCGTTCGGATTACTGGAAATTTCAATTAAATCTAATCCGGCTTCATTTGCGCGACGCAAAGCCTCGCGTGCGGTCATAATGCCGACATTAATCCCGTTTTCATCTATAAGCCGAATTTGTAAAGCGTTGATTTTTTCGTTAATGCGCGGTTCATCTTTGTTTGTATCAGGGCTCCGCGTATCTGCCCTATTATAATTGTTTAAAATAGTCGTTTCCTCCAAATAAATTTATCAAAACGTTTTTATTATATCATTTTTTTAAAGACAATCAAGTTTTTTTTTGCTATGATATTTTTCATGAAAAAGGGGATTTTATTTTTAATTATGCTGATGTGGAGCTGGACTTGTTCGGCTTCAATATGGAGCGAAATGCCAGGACATAGCGATTGGCAGGAATTGCCTTTTGCCAAAATTCGCCTCGTTTCTTGTCTAACATCTCCACAAATCGGATTAAATTATTTGGCGGTTCACGCTCAACCATTTCCTGGCTGGGAATTAAAAACACCTGATTTAGCCACAACAACATCTAATCACAGCCCTGGCACAGTATTGATCCCTTTCCGGCAAGTCTATGACGATCAAATGTTCTTTCCCATCACTTATGCCATTCAAGACATCAAACAACCGATCACCTTTACCGTATCGGGGAGTTGGAGCGCCTGCCACGAAGAAACTTGCATCACACAACCGATTCGTTTGAAACTGGATTTACCTCGCGAAACGGCAATCATTACACCGGCTTGCACAGGTATTACACAAACTTTGGTGAACACACCAATTCCTACATATATGAATCGACTTTCTGCTCAAGCGACCAGACAACAGGATAACACTATTTTACTTCACCTTGATTTGCCCCATTTACCGCATCAATTAACAGCGTTTGATTACAACAAACAGCTTTTATCGGTTAAAGCCGAAGTAAAAGGAACACATACAAAACTTGTTTTGCCAGCTTCTACTACAAATGATGACGTCTTAAAACTGTATATTCACAGCGGTATGTATTATTATGAAATTGAAACACCTGTTTTAAAAGAAATCACCGAGCCAACGCCTTTATCACAAATTCCTTTTCAACAAATTTTATTTTCTAGCATTTTGATGTTTTTAGTTTCACCATGGTTTTTGTATTTTGGCCGCACAAAAAGAACAAGTTTTGATCAATACAAACTACAAACATCTGGTGCAATTATTGCCAGCTCTCTGTTTGCTATAATCACACTAGCATGGGGCATATTCCAAGGCGATCTATCGTGGTTCATAACACCCAACATGTCCATTGCAACATGGCTTATTTGGGCCGGCGTTATCTTCTTCCTTGCTGATGCTTTGCCTATTACAGCACTTTTGGCAGCCTTTATAACGCCTCGTCCTTATTTGCATTTTTTAACAAATGCAGATTTAGCCGTTCAATTGGCTACTTTAATCATTGGATTTGCCGTAACAATTGGAACCTTTGTTGTGCAAAAAATTTATGCTCAAAAATTCTTTGATTTAATAAATCGGACCAATAATCTTTCACTAATATGGTGGAATGTCAGATTACCCTGGCTGATTCTGATAGTTTGGCTTTATCTTTATTTATGAGAATCGCGTTGCAAGACAGCCAACGCATCTACCTTTTCATTAAAAGTATTTCCGGCATGTCCTTTTACCCAATGCCAAGTAATGTTATGGCGCCCCATTTGATCGGATAAAATCTGCCACAAATCAACATTTAAAACGGGTTTTTTGTCGGCGCGTTTCCAACCTTTTTCTTGCCACCCAGCAAGCCATTTGGTAGCCCCTTCCAAAACATACTTGCTATCCGTGTACAAATCAATATCGCAAGGTTCTTTAAGGGCTTGCAATCCTTTAATAACTGCGGTCATTTCCATCCGATTATTCGTTGTTTCATGCTCACCATCTGAAAATTCTTTTTCTATGCCATTATACACCAAAATACAAGCCCATCCTCCGGGACCAGGATTCCCGGAACAAGCTCCGTCTGTGTATAAAAGCACATGTTTATTCATTAGAATCGTTTTGAATCACCAAATCATAAAGTTCGTCTGCAGTTTTCGCCTTTCTTAAAGCAGCGACAACTTCTTCATCTTTCAATAAACGAGATAACCTTGCCAACGCCTTTAAATGATCGGCTCCAGCCTCTTCCGGAACCAACAACACAAAAGCCAAATCCACAGGTTTATTATCCACCGCTTCAAAATCAACAGGATCGGACTTTGCAAAACCGCAAAAGATCTTCTTCAATTTCGGCAACCGCGTATGGGGCAAAGCAACACCGAAACCAATGCCGGTCGTCCCCAAACGTTCGCGTTCAATTAAAGCATCTAAAACGACCGATTCGTCTAATTTCATTTTCGCAGCCGCCAATGCCGCCAACTCACCCAATAGCTGTTTCTTGCTTTTTGCCTTTACATGGGGCAAAACGGCATCCCGCGATAAAATAGTCGAAATCTTCATAAAAACTCCTTATTTGTTTTTCGGATCAACCCAACCGATGTTCCCGTCTGCACGACGATAAACCATGTTTAATCCGCCATGGGCTGTATTACGGAACAACAAAGCATTTTGTCCAGATAAATCCATCCGCATCACAGCGGTCGCAACAGTACACAAAGGCAACTCTGTTTGCATTTCTGCAATAATAACCGGCGCATCACCCACTACTTCTTTTTCTTGTTCCGCGTCAATCACGGACATATCAACCATCTCTACTGTACTAAACTTATGTCCGACCAGTTTGTTTTTGTATTTATTTAATTGACGGCTCATTTTACCCAAAGCTTCATCAATGGAACCATACGCATCGCCGGCTTTTCCTTCTGCCGAAATAACCGTTCCTTGTGCAGGATGCACAATAATTTCTGATTTCAGCTGTTCGCCGCTACGAGAAACTTTAACCGTTGCGTCCAACGCCTTCGGGAAATATTTCTGTGCAATATCTGTCAATTTCTCGGTTGTATATGTTCTCCAACTATCCCCCAAGTCAATTTGATGTCCGTTAATAATTACTTGCATTTTATTCCCTTTCAGTTAAAATTAATCTAAGAATTACGATACTGTTTTTTTTAAGGATTGTCAAGTGTCCCCAAAATCAACCCCTTATTTGCACGCATTATATGTCCATTGGCCCTATTGCTTATCCAAGTGTCCATACTGTGATTTTGCCAGCTGTGTCAATAAGAACATTGATGAAGATGTTTTATTTCAAGGCTACCTTAGAGATTTAAAACAATTTCAAACAACAAAACCCATAACCAGCATTTTTTTTGGTGGTGGCACCCCCAGTTTAATGAGTCCTCAACTATTCGACAAGCTGATGAATACAATTCAAAAATACTACGCCTTAGCCCCAGATTGTGAAATTTCCGTGGAAGCTAATCCAGATGCGATCACAAAAGAAAAAATGTTGTTCTTTAAAAAAAGTGGGATCAATCGTTTATCTGTCGGCGTCCAATCTTTGAATAAAAAAGCGCTTCAATTTTTGGGCAGAAAGCATTCCATCCAAACGGCAATAAAAATTATTCAGACGGCTCAAGAAATTTTTAATAACATCAATATGGATTTAATTTACGCACGCCCTCATCAAAAATTAAAAGATTGGGAAAATGAATTACAAAAAGCACTTTCTTTCCAATTACCTCATTATTCGCTATATCAACTTACCATTGAACCAAATACAGTTTTTGGACATCAGCATATGATTTTGCCTTCAGAAATACAAATGCGAAAGATGTATTCGCTAACCGATGAAATAATGAATAACGCCAAATGTCCTGCTTATGAAGTATCGAATTATGCGCAAAAAGGTTTTGAATGTCGCCACAACATGGCTTATTGGCTTGGGTGTGATTATATCGGCATAGGTCCTGCGGCCCACGGACGCATCGGATTAAATGCCACACAAAACAAAGCCTCTGTTTCTTTATGGTTAAAAACGCCCACCCAAATAGAAAAGCTGACCGAGGAACAAAGAGAGTTGGAAAAACTCTTGATGGGACTCCGCCTTCGCAACATACCTTATCCGATTAAAAATCTTGATCCCAACGGCCTCAAAAAGGCCCTTCAACAAAATTGGATAACTCTGAATAAAACGGGCATTCTTCCAACGTTAGACGGCATCTTAATGCTTAATAAGCTAGTGTTGCTTCTTGCCCCATAAAGCCGCCGACATTGGCATTGGACAAGCTTGAAAAATCATCTTCTGCCGCCTCGACTAACACACTGCGAGAACCACGTTTCTGTTTTAATTGGAGCGCACGTCTATTTGTTCCATCTGAATTCAAATGAATCAAACCATCAACACCCCAATAACGGCTTTTTTGCTGCAAATCCGACAAAGAGACAGAATTACCAGAAGCGACTTCCGAAAAAATCCAGCTCAAAGCATCATACATCTGGGAAGCAATCCGTGTTGGCGCTCGGCCAAAACTTGTTTGATATTTTTGTGCAAAATTACGATAATTCGTTTCATCCAAATCTGCGAAATAAGCGCCATTTACACTATTATCATTAATTTGACCAACCACGGCAAAGGTATACACCGGAATATCACGAGGCCCCGCGTCATAGAAAGCCAAAATACTTAATAACTGTCTCAACTTTATACCTTCTTCAAACACAAAAATTGCATCCAACCCTGCACGTTCAGACATGGGTTTGGCAAGTTCTGCTTTTTCCTTTTCGGAAAGGTTCGGCTTATCCGCATCAATAATTGGTGGCAAAATATCCTGAACAGCCTTTGTGAAATTCATGGTATCGGCTTCATATAATGAAATTTTCGCCATATTCATCCCCGGACAACTTTGTATTTCTTCTGCCAAAGCATTCATAGAAATTTCTCCGGTTTTACTTTCTGGGCCCAATACGCCCAACCGCAACTGATTATTACGGCAAGCATAGCGCACCATTTGCCGAATTTGTTCCGGCACAGTCACAGCCATCGTGCCTGTTTTATAATTCATCAAAGATGTATCCGAAGAAAATGTCAAAAGCGGCACAGAAATACCTGACTTTTGAACGGCGGCCACCTCTTTAGAAAAAACAGGTCCTAAGACAATGTCCGGACGTTGTGCCAAAGCCCATTGATAAGCCTGCTCGGCACCACCTTCTGTCCCTTCTGTATCAAAGAAAAGAACCTTGACAGGGGTTTGACGATTTTCAAAAGCTGACATCAAGGCGGCATTTTTCAAACTTTCACCTACACTTTTAGATTGACCGGACAAGGGCAACAAAGCCGCCACTGTCGGAGCCTTTTTATGTGTTTCCGTCGCCGGGCTGGTATCTCCGCGCCAAAAAACAGGATGATATTGGCGCGCACAACCGGCCAACAAAACCATAAATAAAAAAACAAAGATTTTTTTAAACATCTTTCCCTTTTCCTTAAATTTATGATATACTGTCTTAAATAATTTTTCAAGGAGATTTTTGATGTTATACCTAGTTTCAACTCCTATTGGGAATCTCGGCGACATCAGCGCACGAGCAAAAGATGTATTGGAATCGGCCGATTATGTGGCTTGTGAAGACAC
Source organism: uncultured Alphaproteobacteria bacterium (assembly GCA_905236245.1). Lineage (GTDB taxonomy): Bacteria > Pseudomonadota > Alphaproteobacteria > CAAHEQ01 > UBA3637 > UBA3637. Next base: position 19,678 of record CAJOPC010000021.1, on the reverse strand, counting down.
GCGGACAAGCGGACAATTATTTAATTTGCTCGGGATTAAAGCAAAAAAAATGATAGCTTATCACGATCACAACGCTGATAAAGCTCGTCCTAAACTGATTACATTGTTGCAAGACGACAAAACAATCGCCTTAGTTTCAGACGCAGGCACACCTCTTATTTCAGATCCGGGATATAAATTGGTGCGTGATTGTATTGCAAACCACATTAAAGTTTCTACTGTTCCAGGAGCCAACGCTGTTTTATCCGCTTTACAACTGTCCGGCCTTTCATCAGCCAGTTTTTATTTCGGTGGTTTTTTACCCCCAAAATCCGGTGCGCGCAAAAATCATCTTGCCGGAGTCAAAGCCTTAAAATCAACCCTTATTTTTTACGAAACACCCAATCGATTGCTAGACGCTTTACAAGATATTTTGTCCGAGTATGGCAATCGTCAAGTCGCCGTTGTGCGAGAACTCACCAAAAAATTTGAAGAAACGCGTTTAGATTCCGTTCAAAATTTAATTAATTATTACACGGAATTTGGTCTGCCAAAGGGAGAACTTGTTCTCGTCATTGAAGGTGCTTCGGACCAACCGGCAATCTCTATTGATTGGCCCAAATTCATCAAGTCCGTTCGTCCCCAATACCCCGTTAAACAAGCAGCTGCTCTTTTATCCGAGCAAACGGGATACAGTAAAAAATTTATTTATCAATTGATTTTATCTTATGAAAAAGAAAACAAATTATAAGATCGGTCACTTTTCCGAAAAAATTGCGCTTTGGTTTTTGCGTTTCAAAGGATATCGTTTAATTCAAATGAATTACGTCACCGGTCGTGGCACTGGCGCAAGCGAAATAGACCTGATTATGGAAAAAAGAAAGACACTCATTTTTATTGAAGTTAAAAAAAGACAAGATAAAATGACTGCGGGAGAAGCCATTACATCAAAATCAAAAAAACGAATCGCCAAGGCAGCAGAAGTTTTCATTGCAAAACATCCATTATATCAAACCTATGATATTCGTTTTGATGCAGTTTTATTTGATAATACCTTTTTGCCACAACACATCAAAGAGGCTTGGCGATTATAACGAAGGTGGCACAACCTCAATTTTCTTTAATTGATTATGGTCTTTTTCTATAATCGTAAATTGCCATCCTGCAATATCAAATGTTTGTCCTTTATTGGGAATACGCTCGAGATAATACATAACATATCCGGCCAAAGTTGCTGCATCCTCATCACTTAATTCCCAATGAAAATGCCTGTTAATATCACGAATAGTCACCGCACCATCCAACAAATAACCTCCGTTTGCAGTGCGTTCCCAAGAAAAAGTAGATTCTTCAATCTTATCAGTTTCATCCGAAATATCTCCCACAATTTCTTCCAAAAGATCCTCTAATGTTAAAATGCCTTCCCAATCACCATACTCATTCACAATAACCGCAAAATGTTCACGACGTTTTTTAAAAGCAATAAGCTGATCCAGCAAAGAAACCGTGTTTAAAACAAACCATGGTTTTGTGCAACAATCTAGCAAATTAAATTTCCGTTTTCGGCTATAAATCAACGGCATCATTTTCATAAGCATTTTAATATGCAAGATTCCGATAATATTATCACGACGACCTTTATATACAGGAATACGACTATATGATGTATTAATCACAAATTTAATAATATCTGCGGGCGGCATATTGGCATTTAATAACACGACTTTTGATCTATGCACTTTAATATCCCCAACGCTCACTTCGTCCAAATCTAACACACTTTTTAACATACCTTTTTCCTGGGGTAAAACATTTGCTCCTTGCATGGCCAAGGCCCCACGAATTTCCGCCTTTAAGCGTTCATTTGGATCCGATTGAATTTTTGCTTTTGGCAATAAAATCATTGCCTTTTTACTCCACCAATTCAATGCCCGAACGGCCGGCTTTAAAATAAAAACGAAAACCGACAAAACAGGGGTCATTTTTAAAGCTACCGGCAAAGAGTTGTTCATGGCATACGTTTTAGGCAAAATCTCGGCAAAAACCATCACAATCAAACTGACAACAAAAGTCGATATCAAAACGCCATAATGCGGACCAAACCATTCAACCAACAATCCCGTTGAAATTGCGGTAAAAGCAATATTCACAATGTTATTTCCAAACAACAATGTTCCCAAAACAAGCGGGGAATTGCTTTTCAACTCTAATAATTTTGCGGCCCATTTATTGCCTCGCTTTGCCTGCTCATGTAATAAAGGCTTTGATACTGCTGTTACGGCCGTTTCCGTTCCGGAAAAATAAAATGAACCCAACAATAAAAAAAACAAAATAATCCACGCCATTATTTATTCCTTACCCGAGGAGATACATACGGGGAAATAATTTCATTTTGCTCTAAGGCACGCAACAATCGAACAACCGTTTTGGATGGATGTTCATTGTATGATTCAATGGTTAAATCCGCTTCTGCATATAGAGGATAACATTCCTTTAATAATCTTTCGATAACTTGTTGATTGTCCGCCGAAGGCACCAAGGGGCGATGTGTTCTTCCTTGAGTCCGGCCGGAAATCACTTCGGCGCCAGCCTTTAACCATACCGACACAGCCGTTTCTTTGGATAATTTCCGTGTTTTAGCCGACAAAAAGGCGCCACCGCCCGAAGACAAAACACAAGGACCTCCATGAAGTAATCTTTCCATCACTTTTTCTTCACCCAACCGAAACTCTGCTTCACCATAACGCGCAAACAAATCGGAAATCGAAAAACCCGTCATCCGTTCAATTTCTTTGTCCGAATCCAAAAAGGGCAACTTTAACTTACGGGCTAACAAACGCCCGACACTTGTCTTGCCAACACCCATCATGCCGACAAGCAATAAGATTTTGGGTTGTAATAATTTTTGAGTCATGCTAAATTATATAGCATAAATTTTATTGTTTGTCCAGAAAGAAGGAGAAAAGATGAAATCTACAGATAAAAACAATCATATCATCACCAAAGTGGTCGCTTTAATCTTAGGGGCCGTTGCAACCTTTTTTGCCATATGTGACTTTTCACCATCAGAAAAGGAACAAGAGATCGTCATAACGCATGAAAGAAAATAATCCTGCTATATCTCCAGAAATTGAAGCATTTTTGGAAATGCAAGCGGCCGAATGCGGGGCCGCCCGAAATACTTTGGAAGCTTACAGGCGTGATCTGGAAATACTCAATGATTTCTTGCACCAAAAAGGAATTTCATTAAAAGATGCTTCCATCCAAGATTTAAGAGAGTATTTAGCCTTTATAACGAATCAAGGCTATGCCGTAAAAACTCAAAGCCGTCGCATTTCCAGCATGCGCGAATTTTATCGTTTTTTATATTCTGAAAATCAAATTACCAAAAATCCAACAGATTACCTACAATCACCCAAAACCCAAAAACCACTGCCAAAATACCTTTCCGAAGATGATATCACAGCATTGATCAATGCGGCTGAAGCAACCGGCCCCGAATTGCGCGCGCTATTGGAAGTTTTATATGCCTCCGGCATGCGTGTAAGCGAGCTTGTCGGCCTTCCCATGGAAGCAGTTATGCGTGAAAAAAAACATATTTACATCATGGGCAAAGGAAACAAAGAACGCATTGTCCCTTTAAATGAAAAAGCCCAAGGGGCCTTAGATTGTTGGCTTGCTGTTCGTCCCAACACAATTCCGCGAGCAGATAAAAACAAATGGCTTTTCCCATCAACAAAATCAAAACAAGGACATTTGACCCGCGGTGCCTTTTTCAAAGAACTTAAAAAATTAGCCGATTCGGCCGGCGTAAAATCAAGTTCCGTCTCACCCCACGTTTTCCGACACTCCTTTGCGTCACATCTGATTGCACACGATGCAGACCTTCGCTCTGTTCAAAAGCTCTTGGGCCATTCGGATATTACAACCACAGAAATTTACACCCACATTTTACCAGACAGATTAAAAAAGGTCATTGAAAATTCTCATCCTTTAGCGTATAATAGCGACAAGGATAAATAGATGAAAACAGTAAACACTTATATTTTTAAGCAAACTTTAATCGGCTTTCTTGCGATTTTAATCAGCTTGACGACTTTGATTTGGCTGACACAATCTTTGCGCATGATTGACATGATTGTCACAAAGGGTGTTTCTGTTGGAATCTTTTTAAAAATGACGCTTTTAGTCTTACCAAACTTTTTACAAATTCTATCACCACTGGCTTTATTCGGTGTCGTTTTGTTTGTTTTTATCCGCATGCAAGCAGACAAAGAATTGATTGTATTAAAGGCCGTTGGCATGAGCAGCAAACAACTTTTAAAACCTTTACAATTTTTAGCTTTTCTGTTGATTATCGGAGGTTATTTTTTAACACTTTACATTATTCCCAAATCCTTTAATGAACGCAAAGAAATTCGATGGCAAATTCAAAACAATCTTTCTCACTTATTATTACAAGAAGGCCAATTTACTTCTTTTAAAAACGGCTCAACCCTGTATATCAGAGAACGAGAAAATTCCGGCAAGGTGCGTGGTATTTTAGCTTATGAAATGAAAGATGATAAAAAATCCACTTTAATTGCCCGCGAAGGTTCTATGATGCAAACTCCCGAAGGCATCAGCCTCACATTTAACAATGGTATTCGCCAAGAATACACGCCGCAAACACAACAGTTTTCCATTTTAAAATTTGATAAATATACTATGCTCTTTTCAGACAAAGCGGGCAAATCAAAACATAAGATGGATCCTCGAGAAATGACATTGAAGCAATTAATTCAAGTAACTCCCGAGATGATACCGGATGCTCCACTCTACCGCAAATGCAAAGTAGAAGCCTTTAAACGTTTAACTCAACCATTATATAATTTGCTGTTTTTATGGCTGGCCGCTTTTGGTGTTTTACATGGTTTTTACAATCGTCGCGGACAATCCAAACAAATTAATGCTATCATTTTTTGCGCATTACTGCTACAATCATTTTCACTGGCTTTTGAAAATATAGCCGTGCGTAATTTGTGGGGGATTATTTTGATGGCTTCAAACTTATTTATTCCGCTTATTGTATTGTATTTTGTCCTCATAAAAGAACGCAAAATGGGATTTATTTCTTTGAGTGTTTTTCTGGCAGTAATAGGCCTTGCCTCTCCTAGTTTTGCGGTTCCAAAAATTAATTTAGATCACATAAACCCAAAAGCTCCTATAGATTTTGAAGCAGATCACATGAGTTATGATGCGCATAAGAATATCATAACCGCGACAGGGAATGTGATCTTACGACAAGATCAATTGAAAATTAAAACAGATAAAATTCTTTACAACAAAGAAAAAGACGAAGTTTTAGTGCCTCACAAAACACAACTATCTTTGGCGGACGGCACACAATCTACTGTTGAAAACATGACATTGTCGCCTAAACAATCAAAGGCAGAAGCCAACTCCATTACCAATCAATTTACTGATGGCAGTTTATTAAGCGCAGAGAAGATGCACACTTCAGATGGAAACATCATTATCTTGCAGGAAGCAACTTATACACCTTGTCATGTTTGTCAGGGAGAAGCTCCATTATGGCAAATCGGAGCAAAAAAAATTACCCAGGATTTTACGGATCATACTTTGTCTTTTAATCATATGTTCTTAGATATTATGGACTTTCCTATTTTATATTTTCCCTATTTTCAAATTCCAGATATGACCATTAAAAGGAAAACGGGATTTTTAGCACCAGCCATTCGACATACCCGAGAAATGGGATTGGCAATTGAAACACCGTTTTTTGTAAATCTTGCACAAAATCAAAATTTATTATTTACACCGGAGATATCTTTTAATCACTTACCACTGGGGATTATTGATTATTCCGGGCGTTTTACAAAAGGCATTGTGAATTTACAACTCAGCGGAACAAAAGATAATGATTCTGCCAAACAAGGGCACATTAAAACAAATTTTGAATATGATACAACAGAAAATTTACGTCTTTCCGGACAATATTTCCGAACAATCAATGATACATATTTCAGACGATATACCATCCCTAATGTTGACGATTCGGAATCTTTCTTGCGTTCCCATTTGACGGCAGAATATTTTGGAACCCGTTTTTACACACAAGCAAAAGCTTGGCATTTTCAAAGTTTGGTAAACGGGGTCAACAGTGAATCAATTCCTATTGTCATTCCTACGGTTGATAGCAATTATACAACCGCTCCTCTGACAGATTCTGGATTAATTGCTTTCACAAAAATAAATGCTGCTATGTATAACACACGGACACATTTAAAATCTAACAGATTATCAGGTATTCAAGGTTTTGAGCTTCCTTATACCACAGGATTCGGGCTTGTGACCAAAACAAGAGCAAGCGTGCGCTTAGACGGATATGCGTTAAACATAAACAGAGATACTTTGGTTTCTACTCGAAATCAACAAGACTCCTTTAATAAAGGACGATTCTCACCTATTGCTTCAACAAAAATCAGCTATCCGTTGGGCATGTATACAGAATCTACCACACAAATATTTGAACCCATCGTGATGTTAATTGCCTCACCCAATTCAAAAAATTCATCTGAAATTCCCAATATAGACAGTAGTATCTTTGACTTTGATGATACGAATTTATTTTCCGAAAATCGATTTGCCGGTTATGATCGTATTGAATATGGCAACCGCGTCAATTATGGTTTCCAATGGACAGCTTATCACAATGAAAACAGAACGCGCTCTTTTTCCTTCTTATTCGGACAAGTCTATCGATTACACGCAAATGATGAACTGAGTGACGTTATGGGCTATAGCAATCACCTATCTGATTACGTAGGACATGTTCAAATGAACTATCAATATATGAACCTTTCTTATCGTTTCAGATTGGATCAAAAGAATTTTTCAAAACGCAAAAATGACGTTGGCTTCCAAGTAGGAAATGATCCTTTACGTCTTGGCATCAATTATCTATATCAAGCTAGCTATGTGTTGGATGACAAATATTATGACGAAGAAGATGAAATTCGTTTTAATGCATCCTCGCAACTAACTAAAAACTGGCAAACTTCCGGATATTACCGTTATAACCTAAAAAAACACGGCGGCCCTATTGAATATGGATGGCAATTACGCTATGATAATGAGTGTACTGCTGTCTCAATGAATGTGTCCAAATCATATGCAAGGGACAGAAACTATAAAGGTAGCACATCTATTGTGTTCAAACTTTTGTTAAAAACTTTAGGAGGACTCGGCGAATGAGATATTTAATTCTTACATTATGGCTGCTCATCTCTGGAACGACCATGGCCATGGAATTAAAGGCGACAGTTAATGATACGCCTCTGTCCGACTTGGACGTCAAAAATTGGGGAAAGTTACTTAAAATGCAACAACCGCAAGTTTATGATCGCATGGAAGAAAAGAAATTTCAAAAACAAGTTTTGGACAATTTAATAGAATCAACAATCAAAAAACAAACTGCTATTGCTGCTGGGGCAAAAGCGTCTAAACAAGATTTACAAAATGCCCTGAATCATTTGGAACAACAAAACGGACTAAAACAAGGGGATCTTCCGAATTTTTTAAATAAAAACGGCGTTCCTTTAAAAACCATGATTGATCAGGTGGAGGCCGATTTGCTGTGGTTGCAATATTTACACAGCCATGCCGCCGATTTAAAGGTCTCTGATTTGGCTGTTGATAAAAGATATCAGGCCATGCGCAAAGAATTAAAATCCCAAGGAATTAAAGGCGACCATATCACTTTATGGGAAATTGCCCAAGGTGTTTTTCCGGAAAATGTGAATGTTTCAACAACATTGGAATCAAAAACTTGTGACGCATTTTTAGAGCACATTAAAATAGGACCTTATCCGGAGTCAGCGCAACGAGGTTGGGTTGATCCAAAACAATTTCCACCGGAACTTTATGATTTATTAAGCGATATTGCAGTAGGAGAAACATTAGGGCCTATGCAAACACCAAAGGGGATATTGGTTATGATGAAATGTGATTTGAAAACACAGCAAGTCATGCCAACAAAAGAACAAGTAAAAACACAATTGGAAATCGAGCAACTGGATCTTTTATCCAGGCGCCTATTGGCAGAAGCAACTCGAAAATCCACAATAGAAAAGAAAGAGTAAAAAAATGGAAACAATTCGATTAGATGGGCGGCTGCTTGCCCAAAATATTTATCAAAAATTACGGTCTGAAATCAGCACCCTTTCGCATGTGCCAACTTTGGCAGTTGTCGTTTTGGGAGAAAATGCTGCCAGCACAATATACATCAATATGAAAACACGCGTTGCATCTTCTATTGGAATAGAAGCAAATATTTATCATCTTTCCGACAAAATCTCCACAGCGCAATTGATGGAAACAATTCATACATTGAATCAAGATAGATCCGTTGACGGAATATTGATCCAATTACCATTACCCGAACATATTGATACAGATGCCGTCATTGAAACAATTGACCCAAAGAAAGATGCAGATGGACTGACCACAAAAAATCTAGGTGGCCTTATGACTGGTCATCCAACGATTATGCCCTGTACGCCTCTTGGCTGCCTGGCTTTAATTCACCAAGCGCGTCCAATTCTAACTGGATTAAATGCCGTTGTGGTGGGACGTTCTCGTTTAGTTGGACGGCCGATGGCCCAACTTTTACTCAATGAAAATTGCACAGTTGCCCAAGCCCATACATATACTCAAAATCTAATGGAACTTTGCGCCTCTGCAGATGTTTTGGTATCTGCAACCGGCGTCCCAGGACTTATTAAACGGGATTTTATAAAACCCGGAGCCGTAGTCATTGACGTCGGCATTTCTCGCACAAAAGACAGCCGCATTACAGGTGATGTGGACTCAGAGTCCGCTCTTGGCAGAGCCGGCTGGCTAACGCCTGTTCCGGGCGGTGTAGGTCCCATGACCGTCGCAATGCTTATGTCAAATATGGTCAATATTGTCAAGCATCAATCATAGTGTCACACTATTGATTTTTATAATAAAATCAGCTATAATTTGCCTATGATTGATTTATCGCATATTCGTAATTTTTCCATCGTGGCACATATTGATCACGGCAAATCTACATTAGCAGATCGCTTGATTCAAAAGTGTGGCGCCGTGTCCGATCGCGAAATGAAGGCTCAAATTTTGGACAATATGGATATTGAACGCGAGCGCGGCATTACAATTAAAGCACAAACGGTGCGCCTTAAATATGGCGATTATATTTTGAATTTAATTGACACGCCGGGACATGTGGACTTTGGCTATGAGGTTAGTCGTTCTTTGCACGCTTGCGAAGGATCTTTGTTGGTTGTGGATGCAACACAAGGTGTGGAGGCACAAACATTAGCCAATGTGTATAAAGCTTTGGATGCAAATCATGAAATTGTGCCGGTCATCAACAAAATTGATTTACCAGCCGCCGATCCCGATAAAGTGAAAAAACAAATCGAAGATGTGATTGGTTTAGACACAACAGGAGCGCCCCTAATTTCCGCCAAAACAGGCATTGGCATTGACGAAGTATTGGATGTAATTGTCAAACGTTTACCGCCCCCACAGGGCGACGCCAACGCACCATTAAAGGCAATGCTTGTGGATTCTTGGTATGATGCCTATTTAGGCATTGTGGTGTTGGTGCGCGTAGTGGACGGAGCATTAAAGAAAAACGATCAGATTCAATTTATGTCCACGGGCGCGACTTACAAGGTAGAACGCTTGGGATACTTTACTCCAAAAATGCAAGATTCAGACAGCATTACCGCGGGCGAACTTGGTTTTGTGATTTGTGGTGTGAAAACTATTGGTGAAACAAAAGTAGGTGATACAATTACACACGAAAAAAATCCTTGCAAAGAGGCTTTGCCAGGTTTTAAACCCAGTCAAAGTGTTGTGTTCTGCTCTATGTTCCCTGTGGATATGAGTGACTATGAAAACCTAAAAGAAGCGATTGGGAAGTTGCAATTGAATGATGCAAGTTTCCAATTCACACCCGATAAATCTATGGCTCTTGGACAAGGCTTCCGCTGTGGCTTTTTGGGGCTCCTCCATATGGAAATTATTCAAGAACGCCTGTCCCGTGAATTCAATTTGGATTTAATTACAACGGCCCCTTCCGTGGCTTATAAGGTCTATAAAACAAACGGGGAAATGCTTGTTATGCACAATCCAGCCGACATGCCTGATTTAACAACAATTCGTAAAATTGAAGAACCCTGGGTAAAGGCCACAATTTTGACACCGGATGAATATTTGGGCAGCATTTTACAACTATGCACTGAACGCCGTGGCGAACAATTGGATTTAACCTATGTTGGCAATCGTGCTATGGCCGTGTATCGATTGCCGTTAAATGAAATTGTGTTTGATTTTTACGATCGATTGAAATCTATCTCGCGCGGTTATGCCAGCTTTGATTACGAAGTGGATGATTATCGGGCAAGTGATTTAGTGCGCGTGAATATTTTAGTTCATGGGGAACAAGTGGATGCTCTGGCTTTCCTTGTTCACAGATCACAGGCAGAACGCCGAGGGCGCCAAATCTGTGCCCGTCTAAAAGACTTAATCCCACGCCACCAATTTAAGATTCCGATTCAGGCCAGTATCGGCGGAAAAATTATTGCCCGTGAAGATATCTCCGCCTACCGCAAAGATGTGACCGCAAAATGTTATGGTGGAGATATTACGCGTAAACGCAAACTTCTTGAAAAACAAAAAGAAGGCAAAAAGCGCATGCGTCAATTCGGCGAAGTGGAAATTCCTCAAAATGCCTTCATCGAAGCCCTTAAAATCGGAGAAGAATAATGCATAAACTTTATAAGTATACATTTTTATTTTTATCCATTATGTCTCTATCTGGCTGTATGATGGCCAGGCAAGAATCTGTCATCAATCCCCCGCAAGAACAAGATACCCTTACTCGTTCTGCACCTCGTTCCGGGGAGCAATTGACCGAAGAAATTATTCAAAAATGCAAAAGTCCTCGGTGGAAAATATATGACAACGATCCAAATGCCAAAAATTATTATTATTTAGCGGATATTACAAAAGAAGAAATTGAGTGCAAAGAAAAAGAATTCTTTAAAACACTTGATACAGTTTTGCCCAATCCACAAGATCGAGAAGAATGTATCCAATCTTTTCATGAACACAAAACAGCATTTTTAAAAATGTCGGGAATTATTGCGCAAAAAAACAATATATGTGCCGAAAGCAATCTAGGGTGTGGCGCATATGGAGAAGTCCCCAATATTTTGCTTTACAATGATCTTTTAAATAAACTTATTTCTTATACCTTAAAACGACAAGATTGGGTCTATGAATAAGAAATCGGCCATACAAGATTACACGTCTCGACGTGCTTTAAATGCCATTTGAATTGTGCCATCATCTAAATAATCCAATTCGCCACCCAATGGCACGCCCCGTGATAATGTGGTGACTTTAACAGGATATTTAGCCATACGCTCGGCCAAATAATGTGCTGTTGTTTGGCCATCAACCGTTGCTGGCAAGGCTAAAATCACTTCTTGCACATTACCGGATTGTATTCTTGCCATTAAGCTTTCTATTTTTAATTCATCCGGTCCAACACCATCCAATGCGGACAACACGCCACCCAAAACATGATAATGTCCTTTAAACAAGCTGGCGCGCTCCAGCGCCCATAAATCAGCAACATCTTCCACCACACAAATTTGAGAAACATCACGCTTGGCATCTGTACAAATGTTGCATGGAGTTTCCGTATCCATATTGCCACAAACTGGACAAATTTTCACATTTGCCGCAACATCCTGTAATGTTTGAATCAAAGGCATCAGATGGCTTTCCCGCTTGTCAATCAGATGCAAAACAGCGCGCCGCGCAGAACGAGGCCCCAGCCCCGGCAAACGCGACAACAATTGAATAAGCTGTTCAATTTGCGGTGCAGACATAACTTAAAACGGCAATTTAAAGCCTGGTGGCAAACCCAAAGAGGATTGCATTTTTTCCATCTCAGACATCATATAGCCGTCGATGTTTTCACGAACATCTTTCAAAGCAACCATCAACAAATCTTCCAATGTTTCTACATCACTTGGATCCACAATCGATTTGTCCAATTTAATCGACACAGGAACACCTTTTCCGGTCATCACAACTTTAACCGCACCATTAGCAGCCTCTCCGGAAAACTCTTGTTGTTCCATCTTTGATTGGAGAATACTCATCTGAGATTGTACTTTTTGAGCTTTTGAAATCAATTCACCGATATTTTTCATAAAAATCCTTTCTGTTGCCTCTTTTATTTTAAGGATTTTTTTCAAATACGCAAGAATTTTATTAATCGGCACGTTTTTTACTGGACGACGAAAACAAAATCTGCTATGCTTATCAAACATTAGAGGAGAATTATTGATGGAACAAATTAAGCAGGCCATTACAAATTTGGAACAGTCGGTTTTGCGACTAGAAGCGGCAGTACATGCGTCCAAAAAAGACAAAGGGCGCGCGGGAGAAGAAATTTCGACATTAAAAACTGTCATTCGTCAAACACATGACCGTTTAAACAAGGCTCTTGCTCGCTTGCAGAACAAGGAGGAAAGTTAATATGGCAGTCGTTTCTTTAAAAATTGGAGGGCGCTTTTATAAATTTTCCTGTAACGATGGACAGGAAATGCACATGCGTGAATTGGCCGAAGGTTTGGATAAACGGGCTGAGTCTTTAACAAAATCCATTGGTTTTATGCAAGAAGGTCAATTGTTGGCCATGATATGCCTGTTGTTGGCGGAAGAAAAACAACACCTTGAACGTTCAACAAACAGCCAAATGCTAGAACAAGCAACGGATCAAATTGCTCAAAGCATTCAAAATTTAGCTCTTAAAGTCGGCGTATTGGCAGAAAGTTTAGAACAATGAAAATCCTATTTTGTGGAGATGTGGCAGGAGCGGCTGGTCGTAAGGCCGTAAAGAATTATTTGCCGCAACTGAAAGAAAAATACCACATTGATGCTATCATCGTCAATGCTGAAAACGCGGCTCATGGATTGGGTTTAACCCCCAAAACTTATGCTGAACTTTTACGTGCAGGCGCTGACGTTATGACAATGGGAAATCATACCTTTGACAAAATGGATGTCACAGAAATCTGGCAAAAAGAAAATGTATTAGTTCGTCCCCTCAATTATCCAACGGATACGGCCGGCAAAGGCTTTCACATTTTCAATGTAGGGAATAAACGCTTGTGTGTGACTCAATTGCTCGGCAAAGCATTTATGAACACAAAAATCCCGCTTGAAGATCCGTTTCAAACAATTCAATCATTTATCGAAACACATCGCGATGAGTATGATTTATTGGTGGTAGATATGCATGCCGAAACAACCGCCGAAAAAGTAGCAATGGGCTATTTTTTGGATGGTCAAGCAACTCTTGTCGTGGGCACACATACACATATCCCCACGGCGGACGCTCATCTTTTACAAAAAGGAACTGCTTTTGTCACAGATGTTGGCATGTGCGGCGATTACACATCTGTCCTAGGCATGACAACGGAAACGGCCTTTTCCCATTTTGGATTAGGAACCGAAAGAAAACGATTCGAACCGGCAACCAATTCATCAACACTTGCGGCTGTCTTGGTTGAAGTAAACGAAAAAACTTTGACACCAACATCGATTCGCCCCATTATTCTGGGCGATATACTTGAAAATACAATCAAATTGTGATATAATGCCCTTCATATAACGAAAGGAATCACATGTCTGGACATTCACAATTTAAAAACATTATGAACCGCAAAGGAGCTCAAGATAAAGCAAGAGCTCGCGTATTTTCTAAATGCGCCCGTGAAATTACGGTCGCCGTTAAAACCGGGGGAGCTGATCCAAATAGCAATCCTCGTTTGCGTTTAGCTATTCAAAATGCACGCAGCGAAAATATGCCAAAGGATAATATCGAACGCGCCATTGCGAAAGGTAGCCAAACGGCTGATACCAGCAATTATGAAGAAGTTCGTTATGAAGGTTATGGTCCAGGACATGTCGCCATTATTGTTGAAGCTTTAACAGACAATCGCGCACGCACCGCACCAAATTTACGTGCTTTATTCACAAAGCGCGGTGGTTCTTTCGGCGATTCGGTTTTGTTCAATTTTGAAAAGATCGGATATTTGGAATTTTCTTTGGATGTTGCCAGCGCAGATGCTATGTTTGAAGAAGCTTTAAATGCTGGGGCTGATGATGTACAAACAACCGATTCGGCACACGAAATTACTTGCAAGCCGGAAGATTTAGGCGCTGTGCGTGATGCTTTGGAGAAAAAGCTTGGCACGCCAAATGTTGCACGAATCGATTGGAAACCAACGGTGGAAACACCTATTGCAGATTTAGAAACTGCTCAAAAACTAATGAGCTTTGTTGAAGAACTCAATGAAGATGATGATGTCCAACGCGTTATTACTAATGCGAATATACCAGAGGATATCTTAGCACAACTTTAAAGGGAGAATTTTATGCGGATTTTGGGGTTGGATCCGGGATTAAGGCATACTGGGTGGGGTCTTGTGGATAAACAAGGCTCCCACTTTATTTTTGTCGCAGCGGGCGTCATCAACCCAGATGAAAAGCTACCACTAGCGAATCGTTTATTTGAGCTGCACGAATCGTTAAAAAAATTAATTGAAGAGTGGAAACCGGATACCGCCGCAGTAGAAGAAACCTTCGTCAATAAAAACCCTAATTCCACTTTAAAATTAGGCCAAGCACGCGGCGTTGTCCTAATGACGCCGGCCATCTATGGGCTCAATGTAGGGGAATACACTCCAAATCAGATTAAAAAAACAATTACCGGTGTAGGCCATGCAGAAAAGAAACAAGTAGATATGATGGTGCGTACGCTATTAAAAACCGTTCCACAAAACATACCTGCCGATGCATCCGACGCCTTAGCGATAGCCCTTACCCATGGCTTTTTAGGCTTATCTGGACACAATATCTTGGGGCGCTAAAAACAACATTTAGTGTCAAGGAAAATATTTAACAAATTATTAAAATTTTCTGTTGTTTTTTTTCAAAATACCCGTATGCTGTGGGGTAGAGAAACAACCAAATTCTTATAAAGGGGTGAAAATGGAAAACACGGATACTATCCAGGTTCAATGGGCTGAGATTTGTACACAGTTGGCCAAAAGTTTAAGCGATCGATTCGCTATGCGTTGGCTTAGTAAAATTGTGCCTGATTGTATCGAAAACAACCAAGTCAACTTGACGGTTGCCAGTCCGTGTATTCATGAGCTGATTCAAAAAAATTATGTGGATCAAATTTTATCCCTTTGGAAAACAAAAGATCCGGAAGTTTCGGCCATCAATTTAAAATTAACTCCTCCTTTAAAAAAATCAAACACCACTACAACAGAATCTCCTGTAACCCCAACCGTTTCTGCGCAACCTGTGGCCACGGCATTACAATCAACAGAAAGCATTTCCGATATCGACTCCGATTCGTTTGAAGAAATTCCCTGCTATTTGGACAAAGCACATACATTTGATACTTTTGTTGTTGGTAAATCAAATCAATTCGCCTATGCTGCGGCCAAGAAAGTGGCCGAAGAGGATACTTTATCTTTTAATCCTTTATATTTTCATGCTGGATCTGGTTTAGGTAAAACACACCTTTTACACGCAATTGCTTGGCGCATCAAAGAGCGTCATCCAAATAAAAGTGTTTTATACCTTTCTTGTGAACAATTCTGTCAACGTTGTTGGAATGATTTAAAATCCAAAGATTCTAAAAACAAAGATTCCTTCTTGACTCTGGCTCGTTCTGTAGATGTGTTGCTCATTGATGACATTCAATTTATTTTGGGTAAATCCTGGTCACAAAACGCATTCTTCCACACCTTTAATAATTTAATTGCTCAAAATAAAACAATTATTCTTTCTGCCGATTCGATGCCAAACGAATTACAAGGCATTGATGAAAAGCTCCGCACACGTATTTCTCAAGGGCTTGTCGTTGATATTGCGCCCGCTGATGAAAATTTGCGCCTTGGCATTTTGCTTGGCAAAAACAAAGAACTGAAAACAAATGTTCCTAATGATGTTTTAGCATTTTTAGCAAAAAGTATTACCACAAACGTGCGTGAATTGGAAGGTGCCTTTAAACGAATCGTGGCTCATTCAGAACTGATCGGCAACCCCATCAATATGGAAACCACAAAAGTTGTTTTAAAGGATATTTTGCATACCTATGAACGTCCAATTAAAGCACCTGAAATTCAAAAAGTCGTAGCAAAGTATTACAACCTTTCTTTAGAGGATTTAAAGTCAACTCGTCGGGATCGTTGTATTGCGCGCCCACGTCAAATTGCAATGTATTTAACAAAAACTTTAACACCTCTTTCGTTACCGGATATCGCTTTATGCTTTAAGCGGGATCATACAACAATTATCCACGCCGTCAAAACGATTGAAGGGTTGATGGAAAGAGATACAAAGTTAGCCCAACACATCAAAGATATTACACATGAGCTAAAGGAGAATGCGCATGTCCAACCTAACACCATTTAATAATCCTTTTTTGGTCGGATTTAATGAATTGGAACAAATGCTTTTGCGTGTAGCAAAGGGCGCAGATTCTTTTCCGCCATATAACATTGAACAAAAAACGCCAACTATTTTTGAAATTACATTGGCAGTTGCTGGATATTCAGAGGCAGATTTAAATGTGACTATTGAGGACAATCAATTGATCGTCCGGGGGCGTCAAGAACATGATCCGACACGACATTACCTACATCAAGGAATTGCCGCCAGATCTTTTATTAAAACATTTGTTTTAGCAGACGGCATGGAAATCATCGAAGCCCTTTTGGAAAACGGTCTATTGACACTGACCTTGCAAAAACCAGAAAAATGCCCTAATATAAAAACAATTGATATTAAAAAGAAATCTAAACCACTTCATTTGGAAGGCAAAAAGAAAGCTCATGAATAAAAAAATTACCATTTGTCCCGAGCATGCGTTCTGCGCCCAAGAGGTGGCACACGAAAATCGCTTTTATATCAAACAAGAACAACAGAATGAAGATCTTGTATGGGCGATTTATAGCCCGGATGGAGAACGTATGGCGCAAGCTTTTTCACGCGAAGTTGCACTTGCCATTGTCCGGCAAAATGATTTGACTGCCGCACAAGTTCATTAAGTTATTTAGAACCTTTTCCACGCATTTGGCGCACATGTAATTGCACCGGATTAAACGGCGCAAGCGGTTCGGAACCAAACTCTATTTCCTCTATCTTAGAGCATCTCGCACTTGCTTGTGGATATAATTCCTTAACGCGCCTTACCATAGCACGATACTTTTTACGATCGTAATTTTTCATAAAAAACAAGTATTGAATATCGGATTCATTTTCTCCAACGAATCCTTTACTTACCCAAGCAACTCTGCCTTCTCGATCAAATTTAAGCTCTGTATCATCACTTTGAAGCCATAAATATTTTCCGCCTTTTACAGGGGTAACAGGCCACATCTTTTCAAGAGCCACATCATCATATGTGATATTGACGCCCATTCCTTTGAGCGAAGTTTCTGCCCATTGACGGAACATTCTATCTTCCTTTTTCCCGCTCAAAACAAAAGTGGACATGTTCCAAAGTCCTTCCACAAAAGTATCTATCCAGTTGGTAATTGGAAAATGCTCATCTTCTTGAAGGAAAAATGTCCGAAGATAATTTTCCCGCCAATTTGGAACATCCCGTTGTAAACGCATGCCGGCTGCCAAAGAAGGATACAACTTAGCCATCTCTTGCTCATACAATCTTTCCGACAAACTTGCTTCTGCTTCCTGCAACAGATAAGCATATAATTGATGCGGTGCAGAAAATGCCGCCATCTGGTCTTCGCTGCCGGATAAAAATTGTCTTACATGTGTTAACTCATGCGTCAATGTAATTGTTTGCGTAAATAACGATTTGTCTTTTTGCTTTTGACTCATGTAAGAGGTGTCAACATGATTGATAAGGACATGCAAATCAGGATAAGTTTCTCCGTCAGAATCCACACTAGGACTTCGCATAGCAAAGAAAATATGTTCTTGCTTCTGTTTCAACAACGAAGAAATATCATCTAATAACCGACGTCCTATATTTGTTTGAATCAACAATTTCAACATCTTGCGAAAAAGAGCTTCATCTTGTTGCCTAAAAGCAAATAATTTTTTGTTATTAATAACAGAGAGCCGATTATTGAGAGGCATCTTATTACTCCATTTTATATTAAATCATTTTGGAAATATGGATTTTAAACCACATCCAATGGTTAATGATTTTAACCTATTTTGTTTTATTTGTCAAGAATTTTATGAGTTGTCACCCCTGGGCAAGCGCCAATTTACTCAGGCATTTCAGCTCATTATTTTACAGGCGGAGGATTGCCCGGAATAAAATCAGGCCCCATCGCATCTCGTTTTTTTCCAATGTTTGAAATAGCCGCACGCTTGATGCCATGTTCTTTAGCTAACCCCTCTGAATAACCATTCCAAATAGCATAATACATTTGATAAGATTCTTTTTTAACTTTTCCGCGCCATGGTTTAGAGAAACCGAAATAATGGAACATCACAACATCTTTAAAGACATTTCGATAAAACAACGGTAATTCATCTTTATACAGTTTTAAAAACTGAGATTTTAATATAGAACGCCCTAACACTCTGTGCCGAAGATAATTGACGAAAGAAACTTTTTTGTTTTTTTCAAAAAACATTGAAGCCATACAGTTATAATTATAGGATAGTTTTTTAATTTTTTTCCTTAACACAACATTATATGCATCCTGATCTATAAACACTAAGTTGGGATTATTTCTAACATACTCATTCAAATGCGCGCCGATTCCTCGATTTCGCATTTGTTGTAAATCTAGCAAGAACATGCCCGCATTAAAATACTGAGATTCCCGATAGCCTATTGTAGCCAAATACCCGGGCTGAGCCATTGTGGCAATGTCTGTTACAGCACCAACGATATTGCCCTCCAAATCCTGATTAAATAAATCCGCCAAATCTTTTACAACAACTGTATCCGAATCCATATAAATAACTCTGTTGACCTCTGGCAAAGCCTCAGCAATCATAAATTTTAACATAGCCGCCGATGAAATATGCTCTAAAAAATCAGAAAATTCTATATCTAACACTTTTTGTTGTGGCACAATTTTAAATATCACATCCTTGCGTGCCATAGGCGCAAAAGCTTTTTGTGCTTGATCCATCGGCACATTATCCGTCAAAATATAAAAGTGATAAATATTGTTTGGGCATTTATTTTTAATGGCAGAATAGACCGCCACCTGTGTAGGATATAAATAATTTGCGTCCGTAATATAGGCAATGTTGACTTCTGTTTTTTTCTTAAACAAACAACTAGAAGAAGAAACGCGCTCAAATGCATTAATCTCTTTTGTGATTTGTAATCCCCTATAATCCCAATAAGCAAGTCCGAAAAACGCGCCGGCAAGAATTAAGACCGTTAAGAACACACCGAATATAATTCGCAACCATAAATGTTTTTTTGGATGTTTCTGCTTGGCCTTTTTTTTCATTTTTCCCCCTTTACACTAAATCAGAGCATTTGTTCGTTTTTGCCATTATACATGCAATTGTATCCAAATACAACAAATTCTTATAATAACGA
>CAJOPC010000020.1 GCA_905236245.1 uncultured Alphaproteobacteria bacterium | reverse complement strand
TAAAATCAAGTATTTATCAAATCAAGAGTTCGAATGTTTGCAAAAATAAGTGCTTTTTGAGCGAACAACATTCGAACCACCATAAGTTATTGAAAATAAAATAAAAAGTCGTCATTTCTGACGACTTGTCCAATTTGGCGGAGCGTAGAGGATTTGAACCTCTGCATCCCTTTAACAGGATGACGGATTAGCAATCCGCTGCATTACCACTCTGCCAACGCTCCAAATGGTCAGTTGGTATTCTATCAAAACCATCCGTTAAAGTCAAGGATTTTTTAAGGTCGTTTCGAATTTCCGTCGATTACAAGCCCGCAACCAGCGCGCGTTTTTGAATTAAAAACTCATCGGCTCTCAATTATTGACTATTCGATTTTGAACGATGCGGTTTTGCCTTAAACTTAGGATCTAAATGCCGAACAACATTTCCTTTGATCAAGTATCGAGAAACCTGTGCATCGATTGGGATCGGCATATGTAAAAAGACCGGTTTTCCCTCGTCTTCCATATTGAATAAATACTTTGTCAACGGCGTCAAAATTTTTTGATGTAAGATTTCGTGTTCTCTTTTTGGCAACCAAGAAAAGTTGTTCATTTCATTACTACCACCCAATTCCCGCGGCACAACATGGTGGCAAGACAAAGACGCTGGCGCGCGTTTAAACCGTTCAATATCACGCAACACTTCTTTACCCAAACGGCTAAAATCGCCTCGTTTTAATGAAGCCATAACAATATCGGGGCGCCGTTCTAAATACTCTGTATAAACGCGATTTCTTTCTTCTATCTCCACAGGAGTCACTTTAATCAACGCCATCAGTATATCATCCACCTCTTTCGGAAGATAGGACAAACTCAAAACAATACCATTTTCATAATCTGTTCGGGTAATGGCGGGTTCTGCGTCTTTTTTCTCTGGCTTTGTTTCACGCAAGTGGCTTTGTAAAAAAGACTTTTCATCGGGCAACACAAAATCCAAAAAAGCTTTTTGATCAAAAAATACCGGAATAGGACGACACAAAATACCCATTTTTGCCGAACCATTTCCTTTGTTTGTATATACAAAGGCGTTGGCCAAAATCCGCACTTGATGCTAATAAAGAAGATCCATCAACTCAAACACTTGGCGATCCACGACATACATATTGTCCGGACCATTTAATCCACCCAACTCTAATGGTATTTTATAATCCACCATATATGAATCCGGCAACTTGCCCGATTTTGATGCGAGCTTCAATTCTTCCGCAGAAAACGATCCATCAAATACGCCTTTACCGGCTAGCGTTCGAACAAAAGCCCGCGCTTGTCGTTTAAAACGAAACGGGCTTATAAAACGACTTTCTTTAAAATTCAAAAAATGTGTTTTTGGACGACCACCTTCATGTGTCAACAACTCAATAATAACCTGCCCGCTTTTGCGTTGCTGATTATATCTTTTCCGCGACCAATTGATATGCTGTTCACCCATTTTTATGCTTTCACGGCGTAACCCGAAGAACGAACAGTTCTAATCAACTCGCCTTTATCATCTTTTAAGTTGGCACGCAGGCGTCGAATATGAACATCTACCGTTCTTGCTTCAACAAAAACACTTTCTCCCCACACAAGTTTTAACAACTCTTCTCGGGAAAACACATGTTCCGGTTTTTCCATCAAGATAGAAAGCAACCTAAATTCTGTTGGGCCCATATGCATAGGTTCATTTTTCTTTAAAACAAGCTTTTTATCAAAATCAAGCGTCAAAATTCCCGCCTTTAAAACCTTAACCGGAGGCGTCACAACAACGCGACGCAATAACGCTTGGATCCGCGCAATCAACTCAGGAATAGAAAACGGCTTGGTCATATAATCGTCTGAGCCATAGGAAAGCCCGCGCACTTTGTCTGCTTCATCGGCTCTGGCTGTCACCATAATAATCGGCGTCAATTTGACTTCCGGATGTTGACGAATTTCACGACACAAATCTACACCTGACACATTGGGCAGCATCCAATCCATCAAAATTAAATCAGGCCGCTCGGATAATACTGTTTGCATAACAAATTTACCATCCATCACTTCTGCGGTTTCATAGCCATGTTTTTCCAAGTTGTATTTCAAAAGAGTCACCAATCCGGCTTCATCTTCTACAATCAATATCTTTGTCATGACTTTCCTTTCAGCTTTTTCACGGCACCCACTTTGGATTTATTTTTCAAAATATAATTGCCGGCAACCAACACATCTGCGCCTGCCAATTTACACGCCGGAGCGGTGATATCATTGATACCGCCATCTACTTCCACAAGCACCTTTTTGCGTCCGATCAATTCCTTTAATTCGGCAATCTTTTTAATCGCTTGTGGCATAAATTCCTGCCCGCCAAAACCTGGCTCCACACTCATCACCAAAACTAAATCAATCATCGGCAAATAAGGAATCAGGTCCGCCACTTTTGTTTTTGGTTTAATTGAAATTCCCACTTTTTTATGGAATTTTTTGATGAGTGCAATCAAATTTTCTATCTTTTCGCCACATTCCAAGTGCACCGTGATTAAATCTGCCCCCGCTTTAGCAAATGCAGGTATCAAAATACTTGGCTTTTTCACCATCAAATGCACATCCAATGGCTTTTTAGTAAACGGGCGAATGCTTTGCACCACCATGGGCCCCATGGTTAAATTCGGCACAAAACATCCGTCCATTACATCTACATGTATCCAGTCTGCTCCCGCCTTATCCAAAGCTTTCACTTCGGATCCCAGTTTGGCAAAATCTGCTGATAAAATGCTGGGAGCAACTAGAACCATCTTACCCCACGATCTTTGGATCTAATTCGCCAGAGGCATAACGCTTAGCCATATCTTCCAATGAAATTGGGGTGATATGAGCGGCCTGTCCTGCGGCACCAAATTGTTCATAGCGTTCTTTGCACACTTTGGACATCGCAGCCATGGCTGGTTTCAAATATTTACGTGGGTCAAATTCGGCTGGCTTTTCTGTAAAGACCGTCCGAATTGCACCTGTCATAGCCATACGCAAGTCTGTATCCACATTGACTTTACGCACACCATGTTTGATGGCTTCTTGAATTTCTTCCACTGGCACACCATAAGTTTGTGGCATTTGTCCGCCATGAGCATTGATAATATCCTGCAAATCTTGTGGCACACTGGAAGAACCATGCATCACCAAGTGAGTGTATGGCAATTTTTCGTGAATTTTCTTCACTGTGTCGATGGACAAAATCGCACCATCTGGTTTACGTGTAAATTTGTAAGCGCCATGAGATGTACCAATAGCCACCGCTAAAGCATCTACCTTTGTTTGACGCACAAAATCCACAGCCTGATCCGGATCGGTCAAAAGTTTGGATTTATCAATAGCGCCTTCAAATCCGTGGCCATCTTCTTTTTCACCCTTACCAGATTCCAAAGAACCGATGCAGCCCAATTCGCCTTCAACAGAAACACCATTGGCGTGTGCTTTTTGGGAAACTTCACCCGTCACTTGAGCATTGTATTCATATGTAGCTGGCTTGCCCTCTGGGTCCAAAGAACCATCCATCATCACGGATGTAAATCCGGAAGCCATAGCAGAATAGCACACCTCAGGACTGGAACCATGATCTTGGTGCACACAAATCGGCAGGTGAGGATACATTTCCACGCCCGCCATCATCAAGTGTTTCAACACTGCGTCATTGGCGTATTGACGAGCGCCTTTACTCATTTGAATAATCACAGGAGCATTGACTTCATTGGCCGCTGCCAAAATCGCCAAAACCTGTTCCATATTGTTCACATTAAACGCCGGAATACCATAACCGTGTTCCGCTGCATCATCTAATAATTGTCTTAAAGAAACTAATGCCATTTTTCCTATCCTTTCTTTTATATTTAATGGTGTTTTTATTCTATAAAAGAGTCAGATAAAAATCAAGAATTTTCTTTGTTTAAAGATAACCCTCAACATCAAAACTTGACGAAAATCAACATATATGATATAATCTTGGGCTCTAAAAAAGGATAACAAATGAAACATAAACAAATATATCAACAAACGGGAGTGCTTTTTGCATTGATGGCTTTGTGTTTAGGGTTGGCTATTGCCGCATCTTGCGAAAAAATGAATAAGAAAAATTCAACAACACAAAAGAAATCTCCAACCAATGCATATCAAATTTCCCTTGAATCAGCAATAAGGAATCAATCCTTATCTCAATAATCCTCCTGACAATTATTCAAGGGTTATAGTTAAAAAAAATCCCCCACCCAAACAGGCGGGGGAAATTTTTAAGCGATCTTAGCAATCACACTGACAGTAATAGTGTTTGTGTGCTTTTTTATTCTTTGAGCACGCGCCAGCTTTGATATTTTCCTCCCGGCAACTACTACAATTTTTATAATGCTTTTTAATCCAAGCAATACTCTCATGTGAGCCTTGTTGGCATTGTTTTACCTTACAGGTCACATACCCTTTGCTATCCTTTGTATAGCCATTCGGGCATTTAACATTTTCACCGTCACAGGTGCCCAACTTTGGACAAGCCACACACTTAGTGTCGACAAGATATTGTTTTTTGGAACATTGTGGCTTTGTATTGCATTTCACATATCCTTTGCTATCCTTTGTATAGCCATATGGGCATTTGACATTTTCACCGTCACAAGTGCCTAGTTTTGGACAGGCCACACATTTACCATTTACAACATACTGTTTTTTAGAACATGTAGTACCTACTTTCTTACACACCGCACCATGAATATTTTTTGCAACATCCACGTATCCTTTATTACATACGGCGTTTACACCATCACATGTGGCATTTTCGGGGCAAGCTTTGCAAACACTTCCCGCCAAATATTCTGATTTTGAACAGGTTGGAAGCTTTTTGACACATTTATTTTTGTTTTTATCACATTCCATACCGCTTGAACACTTACATACATCTCCACACATTGTTTCTTTGCTACAACAAGCACCATCTTTTCCTTGTTCTTGGCCTTGCGGACAGGCATGACAAGAGGCATTGTAGTAATATGATTTTGATGAATCTGGACAATTAAACACAAATGCTGCAAAAGCGCTCGTCGAAATGGCTAGACCTGCTAATGCCGAAATAATAAAATAACCTTTTTTCATTTAAAAATTCCTTTCATGTTAATTATAGATAAGCTCATTTTATAAAAACAAATATTAAAAATCAAGCCTTTCCCAGATTGTTTATCATAAAAAAATCCCCTTCACAAGGAAGGGGATTTCCAATCTTAGCAATCACAGAAACAATAATGATGCTTATGCGCGCCTTTTACACGAGCGCATTCGCCGTCTTTAATGTTATCGGTACGACAATTCGTACAATTTTTATAATGTTTTTTGATGTAATCTATACTTTCATGTGAGCCTTGTTGGCACTTTTTACCCATTTTACTCGCTCTTGTTTCCAAATCGGCCGCTTGAACAAGCAATGGTTTTACTTTCTTTTCGTTTGCAGAAATAGCTGACTTCAAAGAAGAAATTTCTTTATTCAAAGATGTCACCTTTTCTTTTTTCGGTTTCACCTGTGTATCGAATTGCTTTTCAAGAGTTGCAATTTCTTTTTTGACAGCAGTAAGATCTTTATTCAAAGATGTCACTTTTGTCTTTTTAGCTTCTGTATCTTTATTAATTGTTTCTATTTGTGCACGAATCTTTTTGGCTTGGTTCATTTCCGCCTGATTAACGGTCACTTTATCTGCCGCTGTTGCTGTCATACTTCCAACCAAAATTGTTGTTGTCATCAACAGGGCCATTGTCACTTTTTTTAACATGTTGTTCTCCTTTTTTATTAAAACCATATGAAAAGCTAAATCTCCGCGTCCTAAACGTGTCTATTTTTTCTTTCCATATAATGGACCTTAACACATACTATGATATAAAGTCAACAAAAAAAATCCCCTCTGACAAAAGAGGGGAAATTTTAACTAACCACCGTTCTGTTGCCTTTTGACCTTCGCCGCATTAACGACCGCACGAACAGGATTGAGTAAGGCTCCTTTAAGTCCCCGATCAACTGGCGGTACTTGCTCGGCTACAGCAAGAAGCATCTTTTTATCCACTTGAGCGGCTTTAACAATTTTTGCAATTTCTCTATTTGCTTGCTCTTCTGTTATATTTGAATCTGAGTTAGGCGAAGAACTATACCTAGCACCCGTTTCGGCATTCCCATAATACCATAACCCTTTGGTTCCGTATTCAAATTGTGCAAGTACAGGCGGAATAACAACATCTTCCCTTGCGGCGTCACTGATACTGCCGCTGATAACCGTATCATCATACCATTCAACACTTCGAGCGGCCGATGTACTGAGACCACTCACCAAACTAATCGTGGAACCTTTTCCATCTTTGCCACCGAGGTAATGAACCAAACGACAACCGTTTCCTTCAATAACCTCAATCAATACATCGCCAGTTTTCGGATCCCAACTACGATCTACCGTAAAATTCTTACCTCCATCCTTAACAATGTATGAGGCACTTCCGGAATAACCTTCTCCACCCCGATCATAATCTATCATTTTTACAGTCATGCGCTCTCCTTTCATAAAATACATAACACGTGATTAGTCTAATACACAAAAAGGCCCCTGTCAATAAAAATACTTTTAGCTTTTAAATAAACTTTTTTTGATCCATGTTGCTGCGAACGAAAAAGTCATTGGCAAAACTGGCGATATCCAAGCTTCTCCTTTGCGTCTATGCCATCTTATTGGAGGAAGCGCATTCAAAACGCGTGTATATTCGGCAATCCGATCGGCATATGGAGCCACAAAAACCTGGTAAATTTCTCTCTCTGCCTCTTCCTTGGACAAATTCGAATTAGATGAACCACTATATTTTGGATCATAATACATGTGTCCAGTTTCAGGATTATCATAATCTAAACCATATTTACCAAACATAGAATCAAATCTGATATCTTTTTTACCTTCCCGATGCATGACACCTTTATGAAGTCGCCCTTTATACCAAGATATTTTGATAAAAGAATCCTTATCCAAGGCAACATATAACTCCTCATCCCGAGCGCTACGACGCCATTTAATGTTTCCGTCAACAACTGATTCCCCAACAAGTCGACCGGGAACAAAATAACGCCCAAAGTCAAATTCTTTACCATTTTTAGAATAATGATATTTGATTTCACCCGCCACAATCGGTGCAGAACGTCTCGGACCGGGATTAGTGTAAGAGGTCCAAAGTCCTTCCGGATCTTTATAACCTACAATTTTGACACCCATTTTTTCTCCTTTTTAATTTACAAAAAGAGATTGCTTTCTTTTTGCCCTTTAATTGTAGCACTTTTATCGTTTTTTGTCAACTTATTTCCGCATTATCTTGCGGGCAATACTTAACACATTTTCTTTGGTAAATCCAAAGTTTGCAAAAACTTCCTTGGCTGGCGCACTTGCACCAAAGGCATCTAATCCTAAAATAACATCTTGCTCACGTTTAAACGGATACCAAGACAAAGAGCTAGCAGACTCAATAAACAACCGAGGAGCTGTTCCTAAAATCTCCAGCTGCTCTTTTTCGGGTTGTTGCATAAACAACTCCCAACAAGGCACGGACACAACTGCGATATCTGCCCCCTCCTCTACCAATGTAGCAAATGCTTGCAGAGCCAAAGCCACTTCCGATCCGCTGGCAACAAAAGTCAGTTGACGTTTTTTTAACGGAGAGCGCACAACATATGCCCCTTTTTCCACAAGATTTGCACCGGCTTCCCGACGCACTGTCGGCAAATTTTGGCGCGACAAAACAATACAAGAAGGCCCTTCTAATTTTAAAGCCGTCTCATAACTTTCCACTGTTTCAACGGCGCCGGCCGGCCTAAACACCCGCATATTTGGCATAGCACGCAACGAGGCGAGCTGTTCCACAGGTTGGTGGGTTGGACCATCTTCCCCTACTCCGATAGAATCGTGGGTAAAAATAAATAATTCCTTCAAATTCATCAAAGCGGCCATCCGCATTGCCGGGCGCATATAATCTGAAAACACGAAAAATGTGCTGGCATACGGCAAAAATCCTCTATGGGCAGCCATACCATTGATGATAGCACCCATTGCATGCTCACGAATACCAAAATTGATATAATTTCCATGATAATCTTTGGCCGAAATCGATTTGGACGCTTTTGTTTTTGTTAAATTGCTAGCCCCCAAATCAGCGGAACCACCAACCAATAAAGGCATTTTTTCCAACATAGCCTGCAAAACGACTTGTCCGGATTTGCGAGTAGCCATTTCGGGCCGTTCTTTTAAAAATTGCTTTTTCAAATCGCTAAAGACCTTATCCACGGCCCCGGGGATTTCGCCTCTGATGCGTTGCATAAACGGTGTATTTTGTCTGGCCCGTTTCAACCACTCTGTATGTGCTTTTTTGCCTTTCACGGCACAAAAACGCCACATATCATAAATTTCCTTTGGTATTTCAAACGGTGCCTCTTTCCATTTTAAATTAGTCCGCAAAACGCCCATCATATCCCCCAAAGGCGTTCCATGAACTTTGGGCGTATTTTCCCAATCTCCTGCACCATATCCGATCCTTGTTTTACAATCAATCAAAGTCGGCTCTTTTGCTTTTTGGGCCTTAGCCAATGCTTTTTCAATAGAATGGTAACTATGCCCGTCACATTTAATAACTTGCCATCCATTTGCCTCAAATCGCTTTTTCATATCTGTTTTTGTGGCAACATCGGTATGTCCATCAATCGTAATTGTGTTATCATCCCACAAAACAATCAGATTTTTTAAATTTAAATTTCCGGCCAAGCTGATCGCTTCTTCCGAAATCCCCTCCATTAAACATCCATCACCGACAAAACAGTATGTTTTATGGTTAACTAAAGCATCTCCAAATTCGGCATTAAGCATTCTTTCGGCAATCGCCATACCAACGGCTCCTGCCAAACCCTGCCCCAAAGGACCTGTTGCAAAATCAACACCATCCGTTGTAATTTCCGGATGTCCTGGGGTCAAAGAACCCAGCTGCCGAAAACGTTTCAACTCGTCTATTGACATTTTCGGATAACCGGTAAAATGCAACAATGTATAAACCAATGCGGAAGAGTGTCCATTAGAAAAAACAATTCGATCGCGGTTAAACCATCGTGGACAATTCGGATTAAATTTTAAAAATTTAGCATACAAAACAGTCGCCACATCGGCCATGCCGAGAGGCGCACCCGGATGTCCAGATTTAGCTTGCTCAACCATATCGACGGCCAATATTCGAGCCGCAGTTGCCATTTTCTTAAAGTCCTGTTTCATCCTTAACTCCTTGTTTTATAAATAAAAATAAATTTCTTCCGGCCGCCCGTTCTTTTATTTCCACAAAACCGTCCGGAACAATTTCGGGGGCATTTTTATCTGTTTCTACCACAATCAATGTCTCTTTGTCAATCCAACCGGCTTTGATCAACTTTAACAACGCTGCAGCCCACAATCCTTTACCATATGGCGCATCCAAAAAAACAATACTCATCGGCCTTGGGGCAATAGGTGGATTTAATGCATCCACGGCCGTCGCCGCCGGTAATTTCATTAAAGCCAGATTTTGATTTAAAACTTTTAAAGCGGCGGGATCATTTTCCATAAAATAAGGGCATTTCACACCGCGTGACCAGGCCTCTATACCTATAGAGCCGGAACCGGCAAACACATCCAAAAAGCTCATTTGTCCCCAACCTTTTCCCTCTTTCAAGCGCCAAGATTCCAACATATTAAATAATGTTTCTTTGGCTCTATCCATCGTCGGTTGAGTTGCCTCGGTTGTTGGGGAAATAAGTTTTTTTCCTCTGGCTAATCCCGAAATAACACGCATGGCACCTCCTTTACCTCTCCGCTTTTTAAATCACCCAATTCATAGGGGCCATAAGAAATTCGTATCAACTTTGCAACATCCAAGCCAAAAAAGGCCATTAAACGCCGAATTTCGCGATTTTTACCTTCTGTTAAAGTCATTTGAACCCAAGTGTTTGTTCCTTGTTTTTTCTCCACCTGAACGCGGGCAGGGGCGTATTGAATTCCATCAATTTTAACACCTTTTGACAAGCGTGATAAAACTTCTCCGGTTAAATTTCCATGCACACGCACGCGGTAAGTTCTTTCTAAATGAGAGGAGGGGAGCTCCATCTTTCGCGCCCATTCTCCATTATTTGTTAATAATAAAAGGCCTTCGGAATTCAAATCCAAACGGCCTACTGAAATAACCCTGGGCATAGACTTTGGTAATTTTTCAAACACTGTCGGTCGCCTTTGGGGATCTCGATATGTTGTTACCAATCCCGCCGGTTTATGGTACAACCATACACGTGTTTTTTCTTTTGTTTTTAATAACTTACCATCAACTAAAACTTTATCCTCATCTCCAACGATACACGCCGGCGTTTCCAAAACTTGACCATTGACGGAAACACGTCCGGCCACAATCCAACGCTCAGCTTCCCGCCGGGAACATAACCCTGCATCCGCCATTTTTTTTGCAATTCGTTCTTTTTTTTCTGTCATATTTATGATACTATAACAGTTATGGAAGAAAAGCAAAGAAAAAAGATTATTTTGGCCGCTTTGAATGAAGCACATAAAGCCTTTGAATTGGATGAGGTTCCTGTCGGCGCCGTGATTTTCAAAAGCGATACGGGGGATATTATCGCAAAAGCGCATAATTTAGTGGAAAAACAAAGGAACCCTCTTGCCCATGCAGAAATGCAAGTTATTGAAAAATCATTAAAAAAAATTGATGATAAGTTTTTAAACAGTTATTCTATTTTTGTTACTTTGGAACCTTGCGTCATGTGTGCAGGCGCCATTGCTTGGGCGCGCCTGGACGGTCTTTATTATGGAGCTTCTGATCCTAAAACAGGTGCTGTAGAGCAGGGCACAAAGGTATTTTCTCACGCACAAACTCATCATAAATTAAAGACGGGGAAATGGCCTAATTTGGAATGCGGCGCTCTGATGACCCAATTTTTCAAAAGGAAGCGCAAATGACCGAACAACCCATTTTGTCCGTTACCGAGCTATCCCTTACATTAAAAAGCTGCGTAGAACAGGTTTTTAATCATGTCAAAGTGCGTGGGGAGGTATCGGATGTCAAACGTGCGACTTCCGGTCATATCTATTTTTCTTTAAAGGATAAAGATTCCGTTCTTTCCGCTATCTGTTGGAAAGGATCCAGCCGCCAATGTGCTCAACATATTCAAGAAGGCCTGGAAATCATTTGTACAGGCAAACTTTCCACTTATCCGGGACGTTCCAATTACCAGATGATTGTTGAAGCCGCCGAACCTGCGGGAGTAGGGGCTTTGCTAAAACTGTTAAATGAACGCAAAGAAAAGCTGGAAAAAGAAGGTTTGTTTGATCCGGCCCATAAAAAGCCTATTCCTTTTTTACCTAATGTGATCGGCGTTATCACAAGCCCGACCGGCGCTGTCATTCGTGATATTATTCACCGCGTGAGTGATCGTTTTCCACGGCATATTATCGTTTGGCCCGTTGCTGTTCAAGGAGAAGAGTGCGCCGAACAAGTGGCAGCGGCCATCCGTGGTTTTAATGATTTACCAGAAAATGGCAAGATTCCGAAACCGGATGTCCTCATCGTTGCACGAGGAGGGGGATCGTTAGAAGATCTTTGGGGCTTCAACGAAGAATGTGTTGTGCGCGCCGTTTATGATTCCAAGATCCCGGTCATCTCCGCCGTTGGTCATGAAACGGACACAACTCTCATCGATTTCGTGTCTGATTTACGGGCTCCCACCCCAACAGGTGCGGCTGAGAAAGCTGTTCCTGTTTGTTTAGAAATTTACAACATATTAAATACAAAAGAAAATAATTTAAAAAATGCCTTGAATCAAACGCTCATTGAATCGCGTTTAAAAATTCAAAAGCTCACCGGGCGTTTTCCGAATTTAAGTGAAATAATTCAAGGATTTATTCAAAAAACTGATGACAAAACAGAACGTTTGGCTTTGGCCATCAAAAACTACCTTTCGCGTCTAAATGACAAAACTAAAACGACGGCACGCTTGCTTCAATCTTACTCGTATCAGGCGATTTTAAAGCGTGGTTTTGCGCTTATTACGGGCGGTCAAAAGGTGATTACATCCCCTCAAGAAGCCCAAAATCAGGCAGTTTTGCAGATACATTTTTCAGATGGAAATGTTGACGTTATGCCATTGAAAAATAATAAAAAAAATCATAAACAATCCTCCCAAAATCAGCCGGATTTATGGGATGCAGTATCTACAAAGTAATCACCCCATTTTTATGATGTATACACATAATAATTACATGCATAAAAAAGGAAGAATTGTTTTTTTGCTTGACTTTTATATAAAAAACTTCTATATTATCCATGTTATGTAATGAAGAAAAGACTGCGGTGGTTTTGACCGCGGTATCTTTTTTTCGGCGTGAACGAAAGGAGAAGACTATGGAAGATAAAGTTCCTATGACAAAAGTTGGATATGCCAACTTGAACGAAGAATTAAAAAAATTAAAGTATGAGGATCGCCCCCATATTATCGCTGCTATTGAAGAAGCACGCAGCCGTGGCGATTTATCAGAAAACGCAGAATATCATTCGGCACGCGAACAACAAAGCTTTATTGAAGGCCGCATCCAAGATTTGGAAGGCGCACTTTCCCATGCACAAGTTGTTGATACTGCAGAATTATCTGGCGATAAAATTTTATTTGGCGCCACCGTTGATGTATCAGATTGTGACACAGATGTAAAATCCACATATCAAATTGTGGGACAATACGAAGCCAACCTTGAAAAGGGATTGATTTCCTTTGTTTCCCCATTAGCAAAAGCTTTAATTGGCAAACAATTAGGCGATATTGTGGAAGTAAACACACCAAAGGGCGAAAAAGCTTATGAAGTTTTAGCTGTTCGCTATTTATAATAACAACTATTTGAAAAATAAATATATTTTATTTATTTAAAACTGGCAACTTTAAACATCTTTTTAGGATCCTAGAGTTGCCGGTTATTTTTTTTTGAAAATTTATGCCTTTTAAAAACAAAAAAATGGCCTCTGAAAGAATTTTTTTTGTGTTTTGATTCAACTATCCTGCCACAGCCTAATTTTGTGTTCCTGAGCGTTATTTTTAAACCAAGGTTAATCAAATTCAAATCCAATACTAAACGTTTAGAAGTCTTAACACCAAAAGAAAAACTTTGCATGAAAAGTTATCCCAAACAAAAAACATACTAATTAAATAATAAATAAATATCATTGTTATTAATCTGGGGATTTTGGGGATAAGTTTTTAAAATTTTTCTTGACAGGAAATTTAAAAAAAAGACGAATCGTTAAAAATGTTTTTTTAAGGGGTAAAAATAGGCCTAAAAAACGAATCGGAGCAAGAATTTTTTCCTTGTGGATTTTGAAAG
Source organism: uncultured Alphaproteobacteria bacterium (assembly GCA_905236245.1). Lineage (GTDB taxonomy): Bacteria > Pseudomonadota > Alphaproteobacteria > CAAHEQ01 > UBA3637 > UBA3637. Next base: position 9,736 of record CAJOPC010000020.1, on the reverse strand, counting down.
AACAAAACGGGATAAAAAAATGACAATTCTGAAAAGATTAGACAAAGCCAAAAGTTATCCACAAGATGTAAAAGTTATCCTTGAAAAAATCATAAAAACCTGATATAATCAAAGCTATGAGAGAGATTGTATTAGATACGGAAACAACGGGCTTAGATCCCGAAAGTGGCGATAGAATCGTTGAAATTGGCTGTGTGGAATTGATAAATCATACGCCAAGTGGAAAGACGTATCATCAATATATTAATCCGGAACGTTCTATGAGCGAGGAAGTTATCGCTGTGCATGGTTTGACGGAGGAATTTTTGTCTGACAAACCGAAATTTAGTGAAATTGCCGACGATTTCTTAAAGTTTGTCGGGGATGATGTGCTGGTTATTCATAATGCACCGTTTGATATGAAGTTTTTGAATTTTGAACTTAAAAAGGCAAATAGACCTTTACTGAGCTTTGATCGTGTTTTTGATACGTTGGTGATGGCTCGCCAAAAATATCCGGGCTCGAGAGTCAATTTAAATGAATTGTGTAAAAGATTTAGTGTGGATGCTTCCAGACGAACAGTCCACGGCGCTTTGTTGGATAGCGAATTATTGGCCGAAGTTTATTTGGCCATGATTTTGGATAAAGAGCTAAAATTTGGACAACCTGCTGAAAAACAAATAAAAAATGATATTTCTAAAAATGTTTCACGTGAAACATTGGCTCCGAGAGAGTTTGCTATTTCTCCAGAAGAAATGGAGGCGCATACGGCATTTGTTCAAAAAATAAAAAATAATTTATGGGGCATCTTGCCACCTGAAAAAGCTTAAAAAAATAGAATAATTTAAGAAAAAATATAAAATTGTTTCACGTGAAACAATTTTTTTTGTAAAAAAGTTCTTGAATTTAATTTTTTTATCTATATAATGAAAAATATTCTAACAAAAAAAGGAAAAAATGATTAAATCAAAAAACGAACTTGAGCAAAAAATAATCAGCGCCATACCAAAATTAGAACAGTTTTGGGAACTGCTTTTGAAATGGCAAAAGTCCGTTAATTTAATCTCACCAAACACCATTAGTATCGGATGGGAAAGGCATATCCTTGATTCTGCACAGCTTTATTTTTTACTCAATAAGAAACAAGAAAAATTGCTAGATGTTGGAAGCGGTGGAGGCTTTCCGGGCATTGTTATTGCTATTTTAAATCAGACATTAAAAGGACCTTTAAAAGAAATTGTTTTAGTTGAATCTGACCTAAAGAAAAGCTTGTTTTTACAAGAATGTGCAAGGAATTTAAAGCTGAATATTGAAGTTAAAAGGGTGCGTATTGAAAGCTTGAGTTATAAGCCAAATGTAATAACCGCAAGGGCTTTCGCTCCTTTGGGCGAGCTGTTGAACTTGGTTAAAAATAATGTTTCACGTGAAACAATTTTGATTTTACCAAAGGGAAAATCTGTTGATGAAGAAATTGAACAAGTTGGGCATCAATGTAAAATTGAAAAAATAAAAAATATAGTGAATCCGGAAGGAACTATCTTAAAAATAGAGGAGGTTAAATATGGGTAAAACAACGCTTTTTGCTGTTTCAAATCAAAAAGGTGGCGTGGGCAAAACAACGACGGTTGTTAATTTGGCCACAGCATTATCCGCTTTGCGCAAAAAGATTTTGATTATAGATTTAGATCCTCAGGGAAACGCCACAACAAGCTTGGGATTAAAACGCCAATTGGGTGGCAAAAGTTCATACAGCGTTTTATTGGGAAAACATTCTGTGCGCGAAAGCATGTTGGAAACGGGGATTCCTTATTTATATATATTACCATCCAGCCAAGAATTGTTAGGCGTTGATTTGGAATTGGCTGGTGTATCTGAGTGCCAATTCTTTTTGAAAAAAGCCTTAAAAGAGTTGGATGATTTCGATTATGTTTTCTTTGATTGTCCGCCGGCTGTAGGGATGTTGACGATGAATGCTTTGGTGGCTGCTACGGATGTGATTATCCCGATTCAATGCGAATATTTGGCGTTGGAAGGTGTTGCCGATTTATTAAAAACCATCGAAAAAGTGAAGAAAAATTTTAATCCGAATTTAAAAATAGAGGGTATTTGTTTGACGATGTTTGACGGACGATCCAATCTGTCAAAATCTGTTGTTCAAGACGTGCGTTCATATTTTGGTTCTTTAGTTTTTGAAACAATTGTCCCGCGAAATGTTCGTATTCCCGAGGCGCCTTCGCACGGCAAACCAGTGATGCTTTATGATTTTAGAAGTGTTGGCGCCCAAAGTTATGTTAAATTAGCAAAAGAAGTATTAACCAGAGAAAAAGGAGGTTTAAATGGATAAAAATTTAGGTTTAGGAAAAGGTCTAAGTGCCTTAATGGGGGATGATATTGCGCTTTTAACTTCGCCAGAGGTAAGCACGCCCGCTGAACAGGTTTTGGATAAAATTGTGACAGTTATGATTGATTCTTTGGTGCCAAGTCCGTTTCAGCCACGCCGTGTTTTTGATGAAAATGCTTTAAATGACTTGGTGGAATCTATTCGTGAAAAAGGTGTCTTGCAGCCTTTGTTGGTGCGGCCGAATCCGAATAAAAAAGACGGATATGAAATTATCGCCGGCGAAAGAAGATATCGGGCTTCTAAAAAAGCTGGTTTGACACAAGTTCCTGTTATCATTAAAGTTTTTGATGATAAAGCCGCCTTGGAGGTGGCCTTGATTGAAAACTTGCAACGGGAAGATTTAAACGCTATCGAGGAAGCGGAAGCTTATGTGCGGTTATTAAAAGAATTTGCCTATACGCAGGAAGAATTGTCTCGTGTTGTGGGTAAAAGTCGTAGTTATGTCGCCAATATGATGCGGTTATTGGAATTGCCAGATTCCATTAAAAAGATGCTGTCTGAAAAGCAAATGACGGTGGGACATGCGCGGAGCTTGTTGACGGCAAAAAATCCTGAAAAATTGGCCAAAGAGATTGTTAAAAAGGGATTGAGCGTTCGTGAAACAGAACGTTTAGTTGCCGAGCCAGTTGCTGATAAAAAACAAGAAAAAGCGCCAAAAGATGCCGATGTGGCTGCCTTGGAAAAAGAACTTTCTTCTATCTTGGACATGAAAGTCGCCATCAAATGGAACGGGAAAAAAGGAAGCATGACATTCCAATATGACAGCCTGGGCAAATTGGACAGCCTTTTGCAAAAATTAACGCAAGGATCTTAATTTTTTCGCAAATAAAGCGATATCCAATAATGTTTTCGCACTAATGGTTATTTCTGGATAACCCGTTGTTCTTGAATTCTTTTCTAAAAGGCTGAGCCTATCCATAACCTTTAAAATATCATTGGAGGCCCATGTCTTTGCTTGACGAATCAAGGGAACTTCTAACCGAAATTGAGCAGGGCGCAGGTTCTTTTTTACAATTTGAGGAACGGGTTCGGATGTGTCCGAAACTATTTTCAGTAGGCGTTCAAAATAATCTCGAATAATCCAAAGCAAACTTGTTAAAGAATTTTCTTGATCGGCAAAATAAGACAGGGCTTTTTCTACCTCTGTGACATTTCCATCCGCTAAAGCAATACAGAAATTTTCTTCATTGGGTTGGGCGGAATCTGTTAAACAGGATTGAATCATATTTAAATCAACGGTTGTTTTGTCGCCCATGTATAAAATCAATTTATCCAGCTCTTGAACGATAACTTGTTGATTTAAGCCGATTTTTTGAACCAATATAGATAATAAATTCGACGGAATTGATTTTTTATATTCGCGTAAATAATTTGTAACCATTTTTTGAACTTCCGCTTCGGTTGGTTCATAACAAGCCAAAGCCAAAACGCGGGGATTTTTTTCCGCTTCGACGCGTAAACTATTTGATTTTGTTAGATTTCCTGCTTTTATAATTAAAAGAGCATCCGTTTTTTTATTTTGTAAAAAATGGTTTAAAGATTGCACAGAAAAAGAAGCGTCCTCCGGGACATATAAATATTTCTTTCCTTGAATTAAAGAGATAGAATTTGCTTCATCGGTTGCCAAAAAAGGAGATTTTTTTAAATCATCCTTTGATAAGGTTATGAAATGTAAAGCCTCTTTTGAAAAATTAAATTCTTTTTTTAACACAGAAAAAGCATGTTGTATTTCGCCTTCGTCTGTTCCGTAAAACAAAACGACATCAAAATCTTTTTGAATTTGAGACAAAAGGGCGGTGATTTGATATGAGCGCGCTTTCACTGAGATTGTCCATTAAGATACGTTGCAACGTGCAGAGCTATTTGATCCGCTAAAATAGTATATAAATTTTGGGTTGTTTTCTCTTCGGCCACGACAGAAGCATAAGGACTCGTCGTAACGGCGGAAGAACTAGAGCTAGAAACAGAGTTTTTAAGAACAACCTTTTTATTCTTGTCCATCAAGCTGTAATCCGCTTGCGCTTTGATCAGTTGCATGGTTGTAAAATCGCTATCTGAAAGGTTGTTACTGGAGAAAGAAACTTGAGGTGTTGTTATTTTCAGCGTATACTGGCAATTTGTTTTTTCCGGGAAATGGCCTTGGAGTGCTTGATAAATATGATGGCCCGATTTTTCCGGAATGGATAAAACGCAGACAGATTTAATTTCATTCGAACTGTAAATAGGACGAAAAGTACAGGCTGTTATCCCTAAAACAAGTATCCACAAAAAGTATCTCATGAGCACCTCTCATGAATAAGTATACTTTTTTTATCACAAAAAAACAAGAAAAATGAATAGATTTTAAACAGTTTTTGTGTTATCATGCTTTTATGAAAAAACAAACAGTTTTTGTTATTGGTGGTCCGACTGCAAGCGGTAAGTCCGCTTTGGCGATTGAATTGGCCCAAAGGATTAAAGGCGAGATTGTGAATGCTGATGCTGTTCAGGTTTACCAAGATTTGCGAATTTTGTCCGCGCGTCCTTCCGAGGAAGATGAATACCTTGTTCCTCATCACTTATTCGGATATGTAGACGCATGGACGACGCCGACGATTGTAGATTGGCTAAGCGCCGTTAAAGAAATTTTGCCGACAATCCAAAATCCGATTGTTGTTGGCGGAACGGGGATGTATATTGATGCCTTGGTTCAAGGAATCAGCCCGATTCCCGATGTTCCGGCGGAAGTGCGCAAATTGGTCCGAGCTATGCCAATTGAAGAAGTGCAACAACAAGTTATAAAATGTCGTTTTTCGGATCCTCAACGTTTGCGGCGGGCGTTAGAAGTTCAGATTGCCTCCGGAAAACCGCTTTCTTATTTCCAAAAATTAAAGAAAAGAAAATTTGTGGATGCTGATTTTGTGGAAATTCATATATTGCCGGATCGGGAAGTGGTCTATGATTCTTGCAAACAGCGATTTGAAATTATGAAACAACAGGGCGTCATTGACGAAGTGCGTCGAGTTTTAGCTAAAAATCCGACGGGTGGCGTATTGAAAGCCATTGGCGTTCGAGAAATAGGGGCTTATCTGGCCGGCGCTTTAACAGAAAAACAAATGACGGAAGAAGTAGTGACCGCTACAAAACAATATGCTAAGCGTCAAATGACATGGTTCCGGCATCATGGGCATCCAAAGGTTGTGATTACGGACAGAAAAAAAGTAAATTTTGACGAAATTACAAAATAATTACATAATAAATTTTATTAAAATCAATGGGTTATAAAAATTTTTTAAAAAATAAGAAAAATACTGTGATTACAAAGTAATTTCTTGTTGACTTTGCGCATTTTAACGGATATACTGTGATAAAGATAGGAGGGATAAATGCCTAAGAAAAAAGAACAAAATATATGGTTCGGACGTTATGTTTTTTGGGGGCTTTCCGCTATTTGGGGATGTATAGCCCTTTTTGGTTTTTGGACATATGGATGGATTGGTCGTATGTCTTATTTAACACCTGCCGAGTTGGTTGTGCAATTGGGTGCCTTGATGTTTCCTGTGGGGGTGTTCGGATTGTTGGCTGTTTATTTGGATAGAAATAAAGTCATCAATGATTCAATGAAGGCATCAAAAGCGTATTTAGAAGAGTTGCTTTATCCATCGGATTTAGGGGCCGCTTATATCGACAGTCTAAACGGCGAATTAAAACAACAAATTCAATTATTTAGATCTTCATTTACCGAGGTTTCACAACAGACAAATCAAGTGAAGGAAAATTTAACAGAATGGATTGAAAATTTAAATAAAATCATTGTGCACATGGATAAGCAAACCCAAAATATGGCTGGATATGTGCAACAATTGGCCTCCGCTGCGGCAGAAGCCCAAGAACAGTCTTCGGAGGCGGGGAGATATTTGGCTGGTCAGGCCGATATTTTAATGCAGGTAGGAACAAGCACTGAAAAACAATTACTTGAAACGGGAAAACAACTTCAATCTCAATCAGAAGCGATTTCTCAAAATGTGCATGCTGTTATGCAATCAGAAAAATCCATGACAAATTCGTTGGATAAATCCAGTCGTTTAATCAATGCGCTGGAAGAAAACGCTCATAAGATTGAAAAAGCAATGAAATCAACGGATAGTATGCGCCAATTTTTGTCGGATACGGATAAAGTTTTGTTGCGTTTTAAAGAGATTGGAACCACGCTCGATCTAAGGTTAAAGGCTTTAAAGCAAGAAAAAGGAACCGGCGAAAAAGAAATTATTGTAAAAAATAATACGATGAACGCCAAAGAATTTACCGAAAACATGCAGTTGATTTTGGATAAATTGCAGGGAATTTCCGTGGAAATGATTTCCGTATTTCAGCCGAAAAACGAAGCGGAATTATGGGATCGTTATTATGCGGGCGACAAAGCCGTGTTTATGCGTTATATCAACGAAGATGTTAAAACGGCAAAACGGCAAAAAATTCTGGACCTTGTTCATTCGGATGCAACTTTTCAAGAAAATGTTCAAAACTACATGGCCGCCTTTGAAGATCTTACAAAAGGGCTTGGAGATAGCCCGTGGTTAGGTGTTTTGGTCGGATCTGATCCTGGACGGTTATACATGTTGCTCGCGTCCTTGATGCGTCCTAGCAAATCTAAAAACAAACAGAAGGAGACACAATGAAGGTAAAATTGATTAAAATTGGTAACTCCTATGGTGTGCGGTTGCCTAAAACCGTTATTGAAAGTTGTGAATTTGGTGAAAATTTGGAAATGACCGTTAAAGGGAAAAGTGTTGTTTTGGTTGCGGACAAACAACCGCGAAGTGGTTGGCACGAAGCGATTCAAGACGAAATCAATGCTAAGCCTTTGAAATATTTAGGAGAATGGGAATGGTAAAAAGAGGAGACGTTTATTTATGTGAATCGCATGGTTCGGAAAAACCATGTGTGGTTGTGTCACCGGATGAAATGGCCGAAACAATGCCATATATCCTGATTGCCCCGATTACAACGGCGGAAAGACGGTTGCCTTTTCGATTAGGGGTTAAATTACGTGGAAAACAAGCCCAAATTGCTCCAGACATGATTCATGCTGTGCCAAAATCGGATTTAATCAACCGAATTGGCGCTTTACCGGACGCTCTTTTAAACGATTTTAATAATGTTTTAAGGGAAATGTTTTGTTATGCATCCACGGGGAAATAAATAGAAAAAGTTGTTCCCGTTTCTTCATTACTTGTTAATTCAATATGTCCTTGATATTTATTAACTAATTGTTGGACAATGCCCAATCCGAGACCGCTGCCTTCAACAGCCTTTTTCGCATTATTTATGCGATAAAATTTATCCCAAATTCGTTCTTGTTGATCCACAGGAATTGGGGTACCCGTATTATGAATTGAGATGACGATACAGGTCGGTTGTGTTGAATCCAAATACGTATGGATGGAAACAGTGGATCTTGGTTCGCTGTATTTTAGTGCGTTATCCAATAAATTTTGGCAAATATGATATAAATCGTTGCGGTTGGCCAGCAACAATGGCAAATGAGGTTGTTTTGTTAAAATAATTTTTTTATGCATGGCTTTGGACCGAACCTCAAAATCGGTAACAACTTTTTGAATTAAATCATTGATAGAAAACTTTTTTTGCTTATTCAAAGGAACATCAATTTGCATTTTGGAAAGTTGCAGCATTTTTTGAACTAAGTTCGTCATGCGGGTGCTTTGTTCGGATATCAACGATAAAAATTTATCTTGGGCCTCTGAATCGTTTTTGGCGGGTCCTTGCAGAGTTTCAACACTTGCGCTGATAATTGCTAAGGGTGTTTTAAGCTCGTGGCTAGCGTTGGCAAAAAAGTCCACTTGTTGCATTTTAAACAATTTAAACGGTGTTATGTCAAAAAAGGAAATGGCTACCAATGCTCCGTTTTTCGTCGGGGCGGGCAGGCGATCGATTTTTATTTGAAAGGTAAAAACTTTATCATTTATGTCTTGGTATTCCCATTCGTCCAAAGTCTGTGTATTTTTGTTGTTTTTAAAAACAGATTTAATCGTGTTTAAAAGATAAGTATCTGAAATAACTGATCTAATTTTATTATTCAATAAATCATTTGAAAACAGATGACGTGCACTTAAATTGGCAAAAACAATTTTTTGTTCTTTATCCAACATGATGAGTGGATTTGGTAAATTTTCCATCACACTTGTATCGGACAAAAATTGGTTAAACCACAGGTTTTTAACACTTAAAAATGTGCGAGTAAGCCGCATGGAGGAGAAAAGACCCCAATGCAGTTTAGGTAAATCCGGTTCAAAACCTTGTGCCAATTTTTTCAAATAAATCATAAAGTTGTCTAAGTCTTTGAAGACATAAAAGACGATGATGCCGCTGATTGCCCAAAAGATAATTAAGGAAATGCCCGCCGATATCCAAGAGAGTTGGTTAAAGGCCATCAGGCCCAACAAAATAATAACGGCCGGGATATTTAAAATTAAAACACGAACAGCGGTTTTTAAAATATGCTTCAGAACATTTGACTCTTTATTTTTTTGCATAAATATAGTATACTAAATATCAAAAGAAAAAGAAAGGCAAAAGATGGCTGAAGAGAAAATAACGCCGATGATGGCGCAATATTTAGAGGTAAAGAAGCAATACCCTGATTGCCTTTTGTTTTATCGTTTAGGTGATTTTTACGAATTATTTTTTGATGATGCCAAAAAAGCCTCTCAAACATTGAATTTAGTGTTGACGCGTCGCGGCCATCATTTGGGCGAAGAAGTACCTATGTGCGGCATTCCTTTTCATGCCTATGAAAATTATATGGTGCGATTGGTAAAGGCGGGTTTTAAAATTGCTATTTGTGAACAAATGGAAGATCCTGCGTTGGCTAAAAAAAGAGGATCTACTGCCGTTGTCAAGCGGGATGTGATTCGTGTGGTGACGAGCGGAACTTTAACCGAAGATTCTTTATTAAATGCCAAAAAACACAATTATTTGGTTTGTATTGCCCCGACGCCTGTTTCTTGTGGCGTCGCTTGGGTGGATATGTCCACGGGTGAATTTGGTGTGCAAGAATCAAGTTTATCGCATTTAGGGGCTGTTTTAGCCAGATTGGATGGAGCCGAAGTATTATTGCCATCCGATTTCCAATCGAAATATCCGGGTGTTTGGGATGATTCGTTTGGTCAAAAAACAGAAATTCCTGCCGAAGATTTTTCCGGTATTGTGCAACAAGAAGCTATCCAAAAATATCCAGATTTTTCAAAAGGTGAGCAAATTGCCATAGGCATTTTAACGAATTATTTGATTGAAACACAAAAAGGAGAATGTCCAAAACTTTCTGATCCGCAAAGATTTTTGGAAAATCGCTTTATG
>CAJOPC010000019.1 GCA_905236245.1 uncultured Alphaproteobacteria bacterium | reverse complement strand
CTTGTGGGAAGACGCTGTTCGTTTGCCGCTTTTTTAACAATCCGTTTTACCAATTCAGGTGTCAATTGCTGAATTTCCCAGGCAGTATTTTCCTTCAATCCATAATCTTCCCATAAAATTTCTTTTTTGGTGCGTTCACGAACAGAAGGATCTTTTAAATCCGTCCGACATCCCATATGGCTGGTATCAATTGCATCAAGCTTTGGGGCAAGTGCAAGCTGATAATTCAAAAAGTTTAAAGCCGAAGCAAACGCCTTTTTATATTCCAATTCAAATTCTTCCTTAGGTAAGAACTTTTTAGCCATAGCCAAAGAACTTTCCGCGCTTTTTTGTTCAGCATCCAACTTCTCCACGTCAATTGAGGGAGGTGGTACGGATACCACCTTTCCATCTGGATCCCCATCATATTCGGGACCATTATCATTTACCCCATCTGTGGCTTTTGGCATCTCATCTTGGACAAAATGCGAAACCATATCAGGGGAAACAAAGGAATCAGCCACTGTAGCTTCTTCCTGATTTGCAATAACATCCGATCCTGCGACCATCTGTTTTGCTTTATTAAAAAAATTTATAAACATTTTCGTTCCTTTTCTTCAATTATAAATTATTAAAAAGCGTCGGGAATGGAAAAAACTTGCAAAAATCCAAAAATGTGGTAAAATATGCCTGCTAGTGGATTCAAAAAACCGAGTCCCGGTGGGATGGGTACTGGTACTACCCATCCCTTTTTTGTTCACTTGTAAAATTATGTCATGGTTAATCCTTTCATCCTAATTGCTCGATTAAAACGAATCGTAAAGAAAGCTTATTTTGCAATATAATAATCCACTTTTTCGTTCAATTTTGCGTTCTATTTTATACTCTATTTTAAATTCTTTGTCAAGAAAAAAATCAATCCAATTAATTTTTTGTTGTCTTTTTCTTGTTTATGGTGTATAATCGTACCTGTTATTGATTCAAAAATGGAGTTTAAAAATGAAAAGCATATTTGATATTGACGATGTTTCAGATATTGGTGAAGAATTAAAGATTAGCCGAGGAAGACAGGATACTTTTGGCATTTGTTTACATGAATTATTTATCAAAGCAAAGAAAGAAGGTTATCAAGAATTAAACATAGATCAAATAACCGTGGCTTATCACCGTTTTTTTGTTTTGAGACATAGGGCAAGAAAAAAGACAGCCATCCAAATTATGAATAAAATGCTTGCATTAGCTTCTCAAAATAAGTTCAATATCAAGAAGGTTAAAGGTAAAAACGGAACATATTATCTTAATGAAGATGTTCAACCTTATCCAAAGAAATAACGGATCTATCTTTGCACTAAAAAAGACTCATTCCAATTGAATTTAACTGCCTATTAAAAGGCGCCAAATCAGGATTTTTTTGCCATAATTTTTTTCCATTCGGCGAAATGGGGTTTCAGAAAATCATATTCAAATTTGTCCAGTTGCTCTTTAATTTGCGCCAAATTGTGATTACAGTATGCTTGTTCTGCTATGTTGTCTCCGGTCCAGCCAATCACATCATTCACATAACTTTTATCCATAATGGCTTTTCTCATTGCCTGGTTTGCATTTTTTCTGAAAGAGTGAAAATCATGTTTATCCTGTCCTACTTTGCTTTTAACACCAATATTTTTTAAAAACTCAGGGAATTCACGTGTAAATGGTTTAGGATTATATGTACCGTTTTTTGTCTGACATTTTGGAAAGATAAAGTCAGTACCTTTTGCTTTGGATTTAGACCTTTTACGTTTAATATAATCCAAAAAACCTAAGTCTAAAAGTTGTTCATGAATAGGCACAAAGCGTTCGGACGCATCATTCTTTAGTTCTTTTATGGGATGATTTTCTATAAAGTGTATACAATTTAACCCCTCTTGTATCGCCACATCATCATATTGTAATGTGAAAGCTGCATTTTGTCTGGCTCCTGTAAATAAGGCAACCATACATACCCAAAAATAATCCGGGTTATCTTTGAAAAAGTCACGCTTCGGATCAAAGATGGTAAGCAATTCCTCTTCAGTATAAGGTATATGCGGATTCTTTTCTGCTTTTTTTGTCCTTTCAATACGAGGCAAATTGGCAATCACATTTAATTTAAAATAATCCGGTTCTAGGTTACAAGCACAGGTCACAAACTCTTTAATATATCTTAAATGTTTGCGTTTACTGTCACCCTTAATATCTGTTCTGTCCTTGATATAAGTAGCAATTTTTTCAATATTAGCAGAATGATGAAATTTTGAATAATCATCCATGACAGTAATATTGACCTTACCCAGAAGCATTTGTATTATGTTTCTTTTTTTGGTTTGTTCGGATTTACAGTTATTTCCTTTTAATAACATGGTATTCAAAACTTCGTGAATCGGATGAGGTGGCGGTCCTTGTTGTGGTGGATTAACAGCCATCAATTGTTGTTGCAAAGGTCCGACTGCCTGAGCAATGGTTTCTTGTAAAACAGAACTTAATTGCCCTAAAAATTGTTTTTGGTTTGCTTGAATAATGTTTAAAATGCGTAAATCTTCTTTAGAAAGTTGATTTTTGCTGGCTTTGACACGTTGATAAAGATTCCAAACTTTTTCTAGTAAAGACTTTGGATTTAATGAAGATAAAGTTTTTATCACCTCGCCATTTAGCGTTATAAAATGTATATCAGAAGTGCCCTTTCCAGAGGTCTGGAATTGGGGTGGATCTGGTTCTATAAAATCCAACTGACTAAATAATTGGCGTAATTCCTGAAGATCTTTGGCTAATTGTTTTTGTTTTTCCATTAAAGTCCTTGCCTCATAATAGTTGCTTGTATGAAGAGAAAAGCGCTTGTACCTTCTTTTGCCATTCACACGTGGTAATTCCATTCTACAATAAAAAACATTATTTCGCAACCATAAAAATGGCTCGGACCACCTTTCAATCGCATCACATTTTGCATCACACATTTTGGCATTGTGTGATTCAGAAGAGGTTTTGGATGGGACCACTTTTTGTAAGTTATTGATATTGTTAGATTTTTCAAAAATAAAGGACTCCAACAAGTCCTGTGGAATCCTTTTTATAAGCGCTTGATAAACAAGCATTTTTATTTGGCTGGGGTGGCTGGATTCGAACCAACGAAATGGCGGAATCAGAATCCGCTGCCTTACCACTTGGCGACACCCCAAAAGAAAGGACGGATATAACCGCCCTACTCTTTTAAAATCCGACTATTACGAAGATTTCTTTGTAAAGCCAGCAAATTTCTTGTTAAACTTGGACAATTGTCCACCAGTATCAATTAAACGATACACACCAGTCCAAGCGGGATGAGAGGCCGGATCAATATCTAAACGAACCGTATCGCCTTCTTTTCCCATAGTAGAACGTGTCTCAAAAGTTGTCCCATCTGTCATCACAACTTTAATTTTGTGGTAGTCTGGATGAATATTCTCTTTCATTTTTCTCTCCTGCTTAAATAAATTGTGCCATATTTATACACTATTTTGAACTAAAAATCAAGAACTTTTTTATTTTGCGAAACTTTTTACCATCTTAGGCAATACTTTTGCATGAATAAAAGGAGATGCCGCCAACAAAGTAGAAGAATTTACAATATCCTCCAAACTAGTTTTGCCATCCAGTGTAGACACCTTACCACCAGCCTCTTGAATCAACAAATAGGTCGCAGCAATATCCCATTCATGAAATCGGAATTCAATCTGCACATCCACTTGACCCGCAGCCACCATAGCCATAGTCAAAGCACTTGTTCCAAAATAACGAGAACCACTAAATTCATCAGCAAGCGGGGCCAATGCTGTTCTGGTCCGATCAAATGCATAACCATTAGAAGCCAATAGACATTGTTTTAATTTACGCCGACCAGAAACACGCAAACGCATATTACCCGTCGGAGTCATTAAGAAAGCGCCTTTACCTTTCTCTGCATAATACAATTCATTCGCCACAGGATTAAACACAACCCCAGCGACAACATCTTTTCCTTTTTTCAGTGCAACAGAAATACAAAACAACGGCAAGGCATGAATAAAATTCTTTGTGCCATCAATAGGATCCAATACAAAGCAGTAATCACATCCTTTGGCCCCGGGGACAAAACCACATTCTTCAGACAAAAAAGCGTAATCGGGCCGAGCATCATGTAATAACTCTATCAGTTTCCGTTCTGAATATAAATCAGCATTGGAAACAAAATCACCAGGCCCCTTCTCACTGATTTGCAAATTTGAAACTTCCCTAAAATCATGAATAATATTTTGTCCGACACGGCGCACCGCATTTACCATAACGTTTAAAATTGGCGACAATGCTGCAATCATCAAATCTTCGCGTGTATTCGGCTTTTTTACGCGCAATGTCTTTGCCCGCGGTGTAATTTTTTGTTTTGAAATAACTGGCATCCTTTTTCTTCCTTTCGTATAGGGAACCACAAAACACTTAAACCCTAGCACTCCCCCAAATATGCTGAGCTAAATTATACCAAATTGACATATAAATTGCAATAGCCGAAATCACTTTTTTTAAAGTATTTACTCATAGGAGGCATTAAACACGAATTAAATGGACATCCATTAAAGGTTTTTTCCCATATTTTTCGTTTAAAAATTGCCGAATTGTATGTTTCATTGTATCTTTAATTAAAGTATCATCATCTAAACGACTTGGGTCAATTTCTGCCATAGCATGTGTAATGCGCTCCAATAACTCCTCTTGATCTGCGCTATCAGAAGCAAGCAGCCCAAAGGTGGATAACTGTGGCGTTCCCAAAACATGGCCATCTTTATCAATAACCAATGTCAAAACTGCGGAACCTTCATCCATCATTTTGCGCCGTTTTTTAATCACTTCTGCATTCAATGGAATAATTTGCTTACCATCTACAGCCAAAATACCGGACGGGACTTCGCCTAAAATTTCAGGAGCTTCTGCATTTAATGCAATAGCTTCTCCATCCTCTAAACAATAAACATGCGGGACACCATACTTTTTAGCCATATTGCTGTGATAAGTCAACTCCAAAGTTTCCCCATGGACAGGCAAAGCTATTTGAGGTTTCAACATCTCATATAACTGTTTTAATTCTTCACCAGCATAATGTCCGGACACATGGACTAATGCATCTTTATCCGTGACAATCACAATACCCTTAGCAGCCAAACGCTTTTGCAACAAAGCAATAGCTTTCTCATTGCCTGGGATCACTCGAGAAGAAAAAATAACAACATCATCAGCACCAAAATAAACACTATTCTTGTTTGGCGTAACAGCGGCTAAATTATTTAATGCAGAATAAGATTCACCTTGAGAACCGGTGCAAATGTATAGAACAGATCCTCTTGGCCGCTCTAAAGCTTCTTCTTCTGATAAAAATTCAGGCACATCTTTTAAATACCCTGTGGCGCGTGCGGCGGCATCAATACGCCACAAACTACGCCCCAACAAACAAACATCTCGCCCATTTGCTTTTGCCGCCTCATAAATGCTTTCAACACGTGCGACATTACTTGCAAAACAACCAACAGCTATCTGCACATTCGGATATTTTCCGATAACCTCTGTTAAGGTTTTACGAACATCTTCTTCTGTTCCTGCTTGATGTTCACCGGAAGCATTCGTAGAATCACAAACTAGCGCCAAAACGCCTTCATCACCCAAAGCTTTTAAGGCTTTTAAATCTGGCTCCTGCCCCAAAACTGGATCATTATCTAAACGCCAATCGCCTGTGTGAACGACCAAACCTGCTTTTGTGTGAATAGCTAAAGCATTTGGTTCCGGCAACGAATGATTCATCCGAATAAATTCAACCTCAAACGGGCCCAATGTTATAATATCTCCGCTGGAAACAACATGCGTATCCGCGCGCCCCAAAAGTCCCATTTCATCAAGTTTGGATTCAACTAATTCATTAGCAAAGGCGGTGCAATAAATTGGGCATTGCAAATCGTGCCACAAATAACCGATTGCGCCAATATGATCTTCATGAGCATGTGTAATAACCATCCCCACGATATCGGATTTTCTACTGGCCAAAAATTTTGGATCCGGCAAAAGGCAATCTATACCCGGCAAATTTTCCCCGGGGAAACCCAAACCACAATCAACTATCAACCATTTACCTTGGTATCCATAGGCAAAAAAATTCATCCCAATTCCTGTTGCTCCACCTAATGGAATAAAAACCAACTGATCTGTTGGAACAACTATATCATTTTCAATATTATCATTTGTATTCATAATGTTATTCTTTCATATTAAAGTTATAATTTAAATTAAAAATACATCTCCTGCCATGATGGAATGCTTACCTTTTTCGGTTTTTAATATCAATGCACCCTCATCGGAAATATCCTTAAAAACACCTACCAATTCTTTGTCCGGCAAATGGACAGATATAACCTCTCCCAAGCCTTCAGCTAAATCTAACCACCGCCTTCGTATTTTATCAAATCCCTTTTGTTCCAAAACATTTTGCAAAGCGGTGTATTGAATAATCAAGCGTTTCACCAAAGCCATCGGGCTTAAACGCCCACCTAAATTAGTTGTCGGATATAATACATTTTTAACTGGATTACTAATTAAATTAACACCTATTCCAACAATAATTTTATCATCCCCAGATTCTAACAAAATACCAGCGACCTTTTTCCCATCCAACAAAACATCGTTGGGCCATTTTAAGTGCACACTAAATTCAGGCAAACTTTCCGCCAAGGCAAGCCCGGTCAAAAATGACAAATACTTATCATATTCTTTGTTTTTTGGGAACACAAATGAAGCATATAAATTACCCTTTGGACTTTGCCAAACACGGCCATATCTACCACGACCTGCCGTTTGTTCTTCCGCCACAATAACAGTTCCTGGCTCATATGACCGAGCCGTTGTGTTTGTGCTTTCTAAAGAATTAAATTGCTTGATTTCCCATTTCATTTGCGCTAGTATAACACAAAATAAATTAAAAAGCTATTCTTTTTTTGAAAGGATCATTATGACACCGCAAGAACTCATGGAAAATTTTTCTTTATTTACGGATTGGGAGGACAAATATCGCTATCTTATTGAGCTGGGCGATAAAATGGAACCATTTCCCAAAAAGGACAAAAACGATCAACACAAGGTTGAAGGCTGTCAATCTCAAGTGTGGATTACCCATCACAAAGAAGGAGAAAAATTTTATTTTCAGGCGACTAGTGATGCCCATATTGTTCGCGGTTTAGAAGCCATTTTGCTTATTTTAATTAACGGAAAAACCGCAAAGGAAATTCAACAACTGGATATCGTATCCATTTTTAACCAACTAGGTTTACAAGAACATTTATCCCCTTCGCGCCGCAATGGTTTTAGTGCTATGACCAACCGTATTCTTGCGCTAACGCTTTCAGACCAATAAAGGCGAAATGTCTTTGTTTTATATAGCATAACGGCATTTCTTTCAAAAGATGTTTCATTGTCGGATGCTTAACAAATGACTGAGTAAATCGCATTTTCTTCAAAGAGGTTTCATTCAAAACACCGCCTGCAATAAATACACCGCCTGTTGCCTTAATTGTCAGGGCTAAATTCATCAAACATTTTGAAAATTCAAGATAAAATTGCTGGTATGTCTTTTGAGCAGCACGATCTCCCTTAAAATATCTTTCGGTAATTTGAACTGACGGGACACTCCCTTTTTGCTTTGATATAGAACCATACAAATGTTTAAAAGCTGGTCCAGACACTAATGATTCAATATTTTGACCATTTGCAACTATATTTTGCCCATATTCAGTTGCAAAAACTGAGTTTCCAATACGAAAACAAGCTCCAAGCCCGGTTCCAATATTTACTAAAATCTGAGGTCCCTGCCCCAACTTTCTTTTTTGTAAAAAAGCAAAATCCTTTTTTGTTAAAAGTGGCAAAGCATGGCCTTGAGCTTCAACATCATTCAATAAAACAACTTGTTTAAGTTTTAATTTTTTCTTTAACAAAGTTCCGTCTAAATGCCATTTTCGATTTGTCCACTTTACCCGATTTTTCACAACCGCCCCTGGTGCTCCAATCAACATATAATCCTCAACCTTGCCATATAGGTGGATAAAACTATCAATTAATTGATATGGGTTTGCAAAATCATCACACACAAACTGATATACCTCCGATAAATGTCCGTTTTGCAAAACACAAAAACGAGCATTTGTCGCGCCTATATCAGCCAAAATTACACCCATGAAAACAAACCTCCTAGAACACAGACAACATTATGATAAACACAAAGAAGGTGTTGGCCTAATTGCTTAAAAATATTATCGTTTTTTCCCGCCTCAACACAATTCAATAGATCAACGGTACATCCCGCACTATATGAAGGCAACAAAAATGGCAAAGCTAATGCCACAAAAATAGCAATAACAACGATCCAAAAAACTAACTTTTTCATAACGAAGCCTCCATTTGTACATTATGATCTCTTAAATATGAGGAAACAGTCTCGCGCAAAGAGGGGCGCACAGTTTGAAGTTCAGCATTTAAATAACTTGAGAAAGATGATAAATTTAGGCTCCTAATTGCTGTTTTAACCGCCCCTAGGGCATCTGTGTTCATTGACAAAGCACGCACACCAAGCCCTAATAAAACGATTGCCTCTAATGGATTTGCAGCCATCTCACCGCAAACCGAGCATGGCACTTTGTATTCGGCACAAGATTGAACAACCATATGTATAGCCTTCAAAAAGGCCGGAGATAACACATCATAACGCCGGGCAATAATGCCATTAGTGCGATCCGCTGCAAACATAAATTGTCCAAAATCGTTTGTTCCAATTGAAACGAAATCAACCAAAGGCAGTAAAACATCCAATTGGAAAATCAAAGAAGGAACTTCAAGCATCGTTCCAACGAATACCTTTAAAGGCAACTTCTCTCGACGATTCTGAGCGCTTTTTAACTCCATCATCAGCGTTTTCTTTGCCTCAACGAACTCAGAAACATCTGTTATCATAGGAAACATCACATACAATTCTTGCCCAGCCGTCGCCCGAATTAGTGCACGCAATTGCGTTCTTAACAGCGAACGCCGATCTAAGGTCATTCTAATCGACCGCCAACCCATGGCAGGATTTTCCTCTGTTTGTGCATTAAAATATGGCAACACCTTGTCCGAACCAATATCAAGAGTTCTAAAAATAACTTTTTTCTTTTTAGCTAACATCAAAACACGACGATAAGCCTCTGTTTGGGTTCGCACATCTGGTAAAGATTTAGAAGTCATAAACAATAATTCCGTTCGATAAAGACCCACTCCATCACTTGGAGGCAATTTTAATTGACTTCCCATCAAATTCACACCCAAATTCAACATCAATGATATATTGACTTTATCTTTGGTAACGGCCGCACGATCTAAATTACGCGCATAAATCTGTTGCCATCTATGACGCGCTTGTTTGCGTAATTTTAATTCATCTAAAACTTCATCTGATGGACGAACATAAACTTTACCACAAGTTGCATCTATGGCTAATTGAGTCCCCTCATCTAATTGTCGTCTTGCATCCTTAATACCGCCGATCAATGGAATAGCACAAGCCCGTGCAACAATAACAACATGGCTGGTTTGGGAGCTATCCTCCAAAACAATACCTTTAATATGCTTTAAATCGTAATCCAACAATTCTGCCGCGCCTAAACTATCAGCCACTAAAATCTTAGATCCGACCAACTTTGCCGCCCGTTTTTTAGGGGACAAAGCACGCATTAAACTACCTGCCAAATCCTGGAAATCTCGCGTTTTCTCTCTTAAATACGGGTCAACAATTAAACGCATTTTTTCCACAGTCTCATCTACTATCTTTTGTAAAGCAGCCTCTGCGGTAAGTCCTGTATCAATGGCTAGCTCAACGCGATGCCACCAATCAGCATCATTTAAAAACAACCAGTAGGTTTCAAAAATTTCTCTTTCTTCGGCTGGAACCCCGCCTCTGTTCAAACGCCGTTTGATCATTTTCTGGACACGAACAAATGCCATGTCCAAGCGTCGTTTTTCCTTCTTAGCACTTGTTGCAAAAATAGGTGCATTTTGTTCAAATCGTTGATGTTGCAAAACTTCACCTACTGCAAAGCCAGCAATTAAACCGTTCCCTTCAAAAATTTGAGATTGCCTAAGATCCGGCAATGTTTTATCTTTTTGTTCAGAGGTAATCACCATCAAAAATTCGGCCAAAACCATCGCCACATTTTCAATTGCCTCTTTTTCTTCATCTTTAAAGTGTTGAACTTTGCGTGAAATTAAGCTTAAAACACCGACGACCTGACTGCCACGAATCAATGGAATCACTACAAAAGTCTTATATCCAGTAGCATTCTCTACAAAAAAGGGATTTCGCTGCAACGCTGCCAATCCAACATGCCCCTCACCGATACGAACAAACTCAGGCAACTTTATGTTTTGACCAACCAAAAAAGCTCTTTCTAACACGTCTCCGGGCCGCATCAAATATAAAGTGGCCGTCGGCATATTTAACTCTTCACACAATAGGCTTAAAAAAGAAACAATTCGACGCCGTGGCACAATATCTTTTGCCATCAAAGCTCGAAGCTCCCCCATCAAGTGAGGCACAGAAATTTCTTTCACCTGCTGCACCATACTCATCTCCCTTGGTGGTATTTTAGTCTATTTATATATATTCGGTCAAGCCTTTTTTTCAAAAAAAATCTACTAAGATCAGAAAAAAATACTTGCAAAAAAGTTTTTTTCGTGTATAATGGACATTGTTCTTTGTCAAATTGACCCCATCGTCTAGAGGCCTAGGACATCGCCCTTTCACGGCGGTAACGCGAGTTCGAATCTCGCTGGGGTCGCCATCATATGTAAAACGCCATTTGTTGGCGTTTTTTCTTTTATTACCAAGCGCTTGTGCGGGTTCGAATGTACAACTGTCAAAAACAACCATTTTTTCAAATTTACGAACCAATTCCGCAAATTTTCCTTTGAAATCAATAGAGGCATTCCGGGAGCCTCAAATTCCAATCTCAGAAATTTGCAATTACTTTTTAAGCTTCAAAGATAGCAAAAACGTAAAAAAAACAAGATATTTTCTATTCACTAGAACTAGCCTGAAATCTTTAAACTACTCCTGGCAAGCAAAGTCAATTCCTTCATCAGAGTTTTTGCCTTCTAATAGATTAGCTGCAGATTTTTCTTGCAAATCCAAAAATCTTTCTACTTCTTCTGGCTTTGCATTACGCTGACTTCCATCTGATAAAATACAGATAGCAGAGGGAACAAATGTGTCTATCTCTATACGTTTTTTCCCATTCTTATCATACCCTCTCATAATAATTTCCGCATTCTTATTGCTAATTATTTCCCAGTGCAATACACCAGAAGATTGATATTGTCTGCTATATGTATATGCATCAGTTATGACACTTTCTTTGATTAAACGATTTTCTAAAAATTCTTGAAGCAATATTTGTTTCCCTTTTGAAAAATTATGCTTCATATCTGTGAAGATAATATGATTTCCATTCTGCCAGAATGCCGGTCCCTCAGCCTTACCATTTTTAAATGACTTTTTCATTTGAGGCCTCATCGGATTAATAACAACTACCCCAGTTAGCAAATTTCCCTTTAAATCGTAAGCAATTGAACCATCTTTAGAAAACTTAACATCTTTTTTATCGTATTGTTTCATACCATCAAATACATGTTGGTTAGGAACAGAAACCTTAGCATTTTTACGATTATCTAAGAATTTTAAATACTTTTCATGAAGTTCTTTTGGATTCGCGGCATATACATTACATGCTGCGAAAATGCCCATTAAAAAGACCACCAATATTTTTTTCATTTTCAACTCCTTAAATTATTCTATAAGGACAATTTAACATAGTAAATATTTTTTTACAACCTTTAATTTTTCTTCGTGAATTGCACACCTCGCCTCGCCATTAAATGTAAAACGCCATTTGTTGGCGTTTTTTCTTTTGCTTATAAGCGCTTGCGCGAATTCGCAAATTCACTTTCCAAAAACAGCCAATTTTTCAAATTTACGAACTATTTTCACAAATTTCCATTTAAAATCAATATAGGATCTTCAGGAGTCTGAAATTCCAATCCCAGAGTTTTTGCATTTTTATCAGAATTTGATTAAGTTCAATAGTAGGAAATATAAAATTATCAAACTATATTTAGCTATCGACTTCGAGTTAAACTAATCCAATATCATATCTGATTCAGTAACAGAGTTTTATGGTTACACAAAAGCAAAACATGCCTTCCAATATAGCATATCGGTTTAACGCAATCGAAAAGTAAAATCAAGTCTTTATCTTTTTCGCTGATGAATTAATGCCATAAATAAAAATTGTTGCAGCTTTATTTTATTTTTGCTACTATAAGCGAAAGTTATAAGCATTTAGGGAAAACCATGATCATACGTCAATTTAAGAAAAAAGATTTACCTCAAGTTTTACAATTATGTCGGGAAATCCGACAATATCATATTGACATCCTGGATGGCTATTTTACCGAACAAGACGATGCCTTAGAACAAATTGGTTTTATCAAATCTCTAAATGATGATAAGGTAATAGCTTTGATTGCAGAAGACAATGATAAGATTTGTGGATATCTGCTTGCTGAACAAAAATTTGCGCCCTTTTTGGAAGGGCCCAATGTTGTACACATCTCGAATTTTGGCGTCATAAAGGAAATGCGCAGCAAAGGTATTGGGAAAAAACTTATGGACGCACTTTTTGTCTTATGTAAAGAACGTAAAATTGATGAAGTTCGGTTAGGTGTTTTTAATAAAAATGTGAGTGCCTGTAAGTTTTATGAAAAATACGGATTTGAACCTTTTGAACAGCGTATAAAAATACAAATTAAAAGAAAATAACACATTTGAATATTGAACAGTAAAATGCAAGCAAAATTAGGAAAAGTCCATAAAATATTTTCTTCTTGATTGAAGAATTTTTTAATGGTATAATGCAGGTGCTTAAGTTAAGGAGATTTTATGGTCTATCAAGCTGCGCACATACTCATAAAAAACGCTAGGCATTTTAGGCCTCATCATATCTAAAAGAAAGGTAATAAAATGAAAAATTATGCAATTATTTTGGCATCTGGAAGTGGCGTACGTTTTGGTTCTGA
Source organism: uncultured Alphaproteobacteria bacterium (assembly GCA_905236245.1). Classification (GTDB taxonomy): domain Bacteria; phylum Pseudomonadota; class Alphaproteobacteria; order CAAHEQ01; family UBA3637; genus UBA3637. Next base: position 48,643 of record CAJOPC010000019.1, on the reverse strand, counting down.
AACACCCAAACAATTCATTAAAATAGCCGGAAAAACAGTTCTGGAACACACAATAGAGATTTTCGAAAATGCCTCTCAAATTGATGAAACAATAATTGTTATTTCTCCAGAATACCGCTATGTTTTAGAAGAAATTTTATTGAAGAACAGTTATAAAAAAGTCACAAAAATATTGAATGGCGGGGCTACTCGTAAAGAAAGCTCTTCTATTGGTATTTTTTCTATTTCAGAAAAAGAAGCAAATGTAATTATTCATGATTGTGCCCGCCCCTTTTTGTCCCAACGTATTATCTCAGATTGTGTTGATGCCCTTCAAAAATACGATGCAATTGATGTTGCCATTCAATCTGCGGATACCATTATTCAAATAAACGATGAGAAAATTATTCAAAACATCCCCGAACGAATTCATATGCAAAGGGGGCAAACTCCGCAATGTTTTAAATTGTCCATAATTAAAAAAGCTCATGAATTAGCTCAAAAAGATGATAATTTTACGGATGACTGTGGCCTTGTAATTAAATATAACCTGGGAAAAGTTTATGTTGTAGAAGGAGAAAATGATAATATTAAAATTACTTATCCAGAAGATATTTTTTTAGCAGATAAATTATTTCAGATTCATAGTATCAGCGTTCCAGAAACTATTGACTTAAATAATTTAAAGGATAAAGTTATTGTTGCTTTTGGCGGTTTCAGTGGAATTGGCCAATGTATTGTTGATTTGGCAGAAAAGCACCGAGCCAAAGTTTTTCCTTTTGGATTGGAAAATGGCTATGATGTATCCGACTACAATTCGGTTCAGAAAGCTTTAGAAGAGGTTTATGAAAAAACTAAACGCATTGATTACGTGGTCAATTCAGCCGGTTTATTAAAAATCGGGAAATTATTGGATAGAAAAATAGAAGATATTCACAAAGAAATAGATATTAATTACATGGGATCTATTCATGTTTGCAAAGCAAGCATTTCTTATTTAAAGGAAAGCAAAGGAAGCATCGCTTTATTTGCGTCTAGCTCGTATACGCGCGGCCGAGCTTTGTACTCAACTTATTCTTCCACAAAAGCTGGAATTGTCAATTTAACGCAAGCTTTAGCAGAGGAACTTTATGCAGACAATATTCGTCTCAATGTGATGAGCCCGGAAAGAACAGCTACACCGATGCGGTTTGCCGCCTTTGGAAAGGAGCCAGAAGGAAGTCTTTTACAACCAGAAATCGTCGCTGATTCCACCTTAAAAGCTCTGCTTTCCAATTTAACTGGACAAGTCATTGACGTTCGAAGAAAAAAATAAGCGCTCACATTCTTAGAATTCATAAACTTGTTTTTCAAGGCAATTAAACCTTAATCAGTTTATAGACATTTGCCTTTTTCCCATTAACAAGGGTATGGTATTTTTCCAACAACTTGAACATGTTGTCATCTAATGCTTGCTCGAAATTTTCTATATTTCCCATTAAAATAACACAAATTCCTTGGGATTTTAGAACTCTATAAAATTCTTTTAACATTTTCTTATAAAATAAGGAAAAATCTCCCACTTGAGCATTATATAAATTCCAAGGTGGATCAGTTGTTATTTTATCGAAAAAGCCATCTTCAAAATATTCTAAATTTAATGCATCCCTTTGTTTAATAAAAAGATTTTTCTTATTTTTCTTAAATTCCAATTTTAATTTATTTATTAAATCTTTATCTATATCACTCGCGAACAACATATTATAATTGAAATTTCTAACGATTTCTTTTGGAATAGATCCGTGACCACAAAATGGATCTATAAGAATATCATTGGGTTTTATATCAGAAATCCTTGCTAAAATATGACATAGCTCGGGACGCAACTCCCCTTTTTTCAAATCTTTTTCGCCCATTCTGTTATAGGTTAATTTAAATAACACAAAAAAGAATCCTTCACTGCGTCTTGATAAAATAACATCAAAATCATGCCGTCTAAAATCAATTTTAAGGTTCAAATTACGCTTAATTTGCTCTTCTAAATTACTAACAAGATCAAAATTAATGCCTGTGGGCGAATTACCATCAAAAGGCAAAATTTTAAAGGATTTCCCTTTTAAAGGGGCAATATTTTTCAAAATGCCGGAAAAATCTAATTTGCTCTGCTTGACAAATTTTTTTAATGCTACTTCATAAGGAAGCCCATGACTACTTTCTGCCATATCCAAAACCTGATAAGTGTTATTAAAACACGGCAATTGCAACTTAGTAAATTCAAGACTTGTTTTATAAATAACTAATCCATCAAAATGCTTGATAATAACAACATCTTTAACTCGCTCTTTTAAAACCGTCTTGATGGGCTTCTCAAAACCGCTGATATACGAAGATGCATATGTATATACCATTTTATGTCCTTATCTTTCATTATCACTAATACTTTATTGTATCTATTTCAAAACGCATTGCAACATAAATTTAATTCATACTAAAAACAGAAAAATTCTTTACATTCCTATCTTTTTCATATAATCTTATTCCTCAAGGAGAACACCTCTATGATTCCACATTATTTGCTTATTGGCAATCTCTTATCTTTTTGTTGTGCGATGTGTATTGCTGTTTCTGTAATAAAAAGGAATAAGCGAAATCTAATATGGTGGCAAATATGGGATTCTATATTCGGATTATTAGCCAGTTTTGTATTACTTAGCTATTCAAGCTTTACAACAGAAACGCTATGCTTAATCAGAAATTCCTTAGCCTACAACAAGAAATTAACAAAATTGATTACTCTGATTTTGGTGATTATTTGTATTACTGTTGGCTTATATGCAAACAATCGCGGTTTTTTTGGTTTATGTCCCATCATTGGATTTAGCGGTTATACATTGAGCATGTATTTGGCCCAAAATGATCAACAGATGCGTTATTCTCTTATCATCAATTTATCTATATGGATGATTCATGATTTTTATATTCAAGCCTACCCATCCGCCACTATGGATATCGCACTATGTGTGTGGACTTTTTATCAAGCTATGCGACGCATACGGCGCAAACGCAGATTTAAAAATTTTACCCTTGCAAAATCAACGACACAAGGCTAATTGGCAATTCATAGCCTCCTTTCGCGTCATATCCTGCTCGATCCTAATCTCAACGCCTCAAATTGATTACCCAAATTTTTCGGCTTTTTGAAAATAAAACTTGCTTTAAAATTTTTTTTGGGGTATAACTTTCATCAAAAGGAGTTTGCTATGATTAGTTTTTTTAATAAAATCGGAACCACATGGGTTGCAAAGTTTATTTTTGTGCTTTTAGGCGTTAGTATGATGGCATTTTGGGGGCTTGGAGGCCTTTCAAATACAGCCGGAGGAAATCAAACAGCTATTGAAGTTGGCGACAAAAGCCTATCTATACATGAATTAGCTCAAGCTTTTGATATGGATCGTGCTAAAATTAGCCAAATGTTGGGACAATACATATCCCCGAAAAAAGCAATTGAAATGGGTCTATTGGATCAAGCCATTCAAGCACAAGCCAAAAGATTGTTAAATCAAAAGGTTCGCGATGATTTAGACTTGGCCACCTCCGATGCCGCCGTGCGCAAATATGTCGAACGTCATCCCCTTTTCCAAAATCCAACCACCAAACAATTTGACAGAGCACTTTTTTACACATATTTAACTCAAATGAAGCTGTCGGAAAACGCTCTTGCTGAACAATTACGGGATGAGTTAGCAACACAACATCTTATAAACACATTGAAGATGGTTGCCCCCAAAAATGCTTCTTTGGCCGAAATTATGTGGCAACAACAAAATGAGAAACGGGATATCGAAGCTTTGTTAATTGAACAAGATTCTATTGTTTTGCAGGAACAACCAACGGAAGCTGAATTAAAAGAATATTATGAAGCTTATTTAGATCAATTTGCTCAACCGGAAACAAGAGATATTGTCATTTTGTCCTTAACTCCATCGGAGGCTGCAAAAACCATTCATATTTCTGATGAAGAACTTCAAGGGATATATGCCGAACAAAGTGCCGCCTATGCTGTTCCAGAAAAACGCCATATTTACCAAATGCGCTTCACTACAAAAGAAAAAGCCGAAGCTGTATTAAAAACAATCACTCCGCAAAATTTTGTCGCGACAGCAAAAGACAACGGACAATCAGACGAAGAAACTGATTTTGGATTCGTTGCCAAAGATGGTTTATTGCCAGAGTTAGCAGAAGCCGCTTTTACAGCAGCCCCACAAAATATCGTAGGCCCAGTTGAAACAGAGACTGGTTGGCATTTATTATTGGTTAAGCAGATCCAAGCCGCCCAAACTCCAGACAAAAATAAAATTTATGCAGACTTACGCAAAAAGCTGACTGCTGAAAAGACATATGATGTCTTGTATCATAAAGCCCAAGAGCTGGAAGATTTACTTGGCGAAGGACAATCATTAGATGCAGCGGCGAAAAAACTCAATCTCCAGGCGCAAACATTTAGAGGGATTGATATTGCCGGAACAAAACTTCCTGAGAATATCAGAAGTCAAGAGCTCTTACAGCAAGTATTTGTTCTGAAAGAAGGAGAAGCCACTTCATTGGTTGAAAATAAGGATGGCTACCTCGTCGCAGAAGTCAATACAATTTATCCTGTTCAACCCAAGAATTTTGCAGATGTCCGTTCAGATGTCAAGAAAATATGGAAAGCAGAAAAGCAAAAGAATCAACTGGACAACATGACAAAAACAGCCGTTGATCAAATGAAAAAAGGATCTATCCCTGCTCGCTTAGGGCAAATTTTAGTCGAAAGAAATATTACGCGGGAAAATTCTAAGTCATTACCAAAACAAGCTATCAACCAAGTATTTACTCAAAATCCAGGTTATGAAAATGCAACGGTCATTTCTTTACCAGAAGGAGCTTTAGTTAATGTTGTTAAAAAAATCAGTTTCCCAAAAATAAATAAAGATTTATTGCCGGAGCAAGTGGAAAAATCAGCCGCACAAAACGCTGAAACATTATATGAAACCATCCTCGCCAGTTATGCGCATCAATTTGGTATAAAAATAAATCATGAAGGAATTCAAAAAGCATTTTCAGTTTATCAAACAGAATAAGGGGGAACATGTCAAAAAAAAAGAAAGAAATCGAACCTCAGGAAAATGTTATTTCAGAGGAAACGGCTGATGTACCTACATCAGAAGCAACCGCTAAAACCCTAGCACCAAATAAAAAGAAACGCTTTAAGAAATTCTTGTTTTTTCTCATTATCTGCGCCCTAATTAGCGCAGGGTTTGCCTTTTATATTACAAATACTGCATCATCAAATGATCTTGAAATGGAAGTTAACGGAGACTCTTTGGCTATTGAAATAGCCGAGGAAGCAATTGACGAACAAGATTCGGACCTTCCTATACCCCTGGAAGAAATTGTCCCTAATATATCAGAAACGCCAGAAGATGATATTGAAATCATTAAAGAAGAAATTCAGGAAACACCATCCGTAACGAATGAAATAGAAGAAATTGTTCAACCAGAACCGGTTGTTTCCCAAAAATCACAATCTGGCGACACCATTTCAGACAATTCTCTTACCCTTATTTTAGAGCTAAAAGATGCCTTTAAAAATGGAGAAAATTGTCGTCCATTATTGGAAAAACTGATTGCAAAACCGGATCTTTCACCAGAACTTGAACGCAAGCTGGTTTGGTTACTTCAAATTTGTTTAGAACCAAATTTAAACAAACAATTGGCCTCCGCATTTAGTGCCCAAAAAAGAACAGCATTGTTGCGAATTTTTCAAATACAATATCCCACATATATCGCATATTTAAAGCTTATCCCGTATTTTTTGGTTGATGTGCGAAAACTGAATCCTACTGGGCATGGTCCAATCGATACATTAGATAAAATCCAAAATGCTATTCAAACAAATCAACCAGAATTAGTTTTGGAATTATTATCACAGCTTCCAAAATCCGTTCAATCCACATTTTATGATGTCAAAACATTGGCACAAGCACAAATTAAACTAGATGAAGAATTGAATCATCTTATGCAATTAATGCTGCCAGAAAGGAATCTCCATGACTAAAATTTTATTTACAATCGTTGGACTTGCTGTTTTAACCGCCCTTGTTATCCATGATAAATGGACAGTGACTTTCACAACTTCTGATTATGAGATTTCAACATCTTTTGTATTATTTATTGTCGCCTTATTAGCATTGTTATGGCTCCTTTGCTTGCTGAAAAAACCATTTGTTTGGATCTCTCGCTATCAAAATTGGCGAAAAAATCAAAAACAACTACAAAAAGAAAAATTTATTTTCGAATTGTTAAATACGCTATTAAACCATGATGCCAGCAAGTATGATCTTTTGTTGCAGCAAGCACAAAAATTGTATGGTGCAGGATCTCAAGAAACAGCCCTTGTCACAGCACTTATCAAACCTTCTGAAGAAATATTTGATACCTTAAATAAAGAACAAACAACAAAAATGGCCGGAATTTATGGCTTAATTCAAGCTGCCGAAAAAGAAGGTAATTTTGATCAAGTCACAGCATTATTGGATGAAATTCCTTCTGCTGCACAAAATATGCCTTGGGTTAACCATACAAAATGGCGTTTAGCGCTCATGCGTTCCGATTGGTCGGAGGCGCTTCGTTTGTTGGAAAATACAAAAAAATCTTTATCGCCACAGGTATATAAATCTCACAAAGCCGCCCTGCTCGTAAAATTGGGTCGAATTAAAGAGGCTTATAAATTAAATCCTGTAAATCCAGCTATTGCCCTTCTTTATGTGCAAACAAAACCAACCAAGGCCAAACGTATTTTGGAAAAAGCTTGGAAACAATATCCTTGTTGGCCCGTATATACTTCCTATAAAAAAGCAATTGCCAATTTGCCGGAAAAGAAACGTTTACAATCTATCTTAGATTTGACAAAGCCAACACGGGATCAAAGATACTCTCTTTTGGCTCGAGCGGACATGGATATAGATTTGCAAAATTGGGCTCGCGCAAAAGAAAACTTGGAAATTTACGTGCAAAACTATCCTCTAACACGCCAAGTTGCAGATATGATGGCCAAAATTGAACGCAGTGGGTTGCACCATGAACGTATGGCACAAGAGTGGGAAGACAGATCAATAGAATCCGAAGATGATTCTGTATGGTATTGTACAAAGTGTGATCATGTTGTTACCGAATGGCATCCTGTTTGTCCACATTGTGGAGAGTTTGATTCTATTTTTTTAAAATAATAAACTGCCTTTAAAGGGCAATTTAAAAACATCTTGCTTTTTGGACCGAATTCAGGTATAATTTTGGCAAAATGCGGGCGTGGTGGAATGGTAGACACGTTGGTCTTAGAAGCCAATGCCAAAAGCGTGAAGGTTCAAGTCCTTTCGCCCGCACCAAAATATAAAAATTTTTCATCCCCAAACGTTTATAAAGTTATTACCTGGTCAGTAAATGCTTACAAAGGCTTATTAATCCTCTTAGTTTTTCACGCAAGGGAGGAGGATTTTCATCTTTTAAAATCCCTCTTTGAACCAGATTATGGATCGTCTGTGGAATCATTTCCATATGTCTATCCAACCATCTTATCGGAAACTGGCATCTGAATGCATCTAAATCTACAATAGAAAAAACTCTTGCATCTGTTTTTTTCAAAATATCCTCTTTTGTTCCTTTTTCAATACGTTTTGGCTTTACTCTATCAGGAGATACCCACTCTCCCGAAATGAATTTTCCTTCAAAAACATCACCCTTCGGAACAATAGGGATAAAAGTTTCAGATGATACAAAATGTTTATAATAAACAGGCTTCATTTTTTCAAAAATAAAAACCCTATGAGGCCGTTTATGAGCATCGTACCAGCATCGTGAATAATTAAACGCTCCATCACTACAACTGAGAGCATAAAAATCACCTTGAGTTGATGTAGCAAAAACAACTGGACCAACAGGGCATCCAAAACGATCTTCATCCGGCTGAGAAACATGAGGTATTAATTCCGACATTGAGCGACTCGAAACCCGAACTAATTCTGGACACTTATTTCTGAGTTCAGCGATTTTTTGTTGATTTTTGAGAAGTGGCATTATTTTCTCCTTCTTTAAAAGCCAAATGGAATTACAGCTATATTATTCATTTTCAATCTTTTTAAAAATCAATGAAGTATTGATGCCACCAAAGGCAAAATTGTTGGACATAACATAATCAACATCCATATTTCTAGCTTCGTTCATAATATAATCCAAATGGCCACAATTGTCATCCGGCTGTGTTAAATTCAAAGTTGGAGCAAACCAACCATTATTCATCATTTGAATCGTCCAAATGGCCTCCAAAGCACCACAGGCTCCCAATGTATGCCCTACATAGCTTTTAAGAGAGCTGATAGGCACATTTGTTCCAAAAACTTTCTCTGTTGCCATTGTTTCGGCAATATCTCCATGTTGCGTTCCCGTGCCATGTGCATTTATGTATCCAACCTTATCAGCAGAAAGCCCAGCAGAATCAAGTGCAAGCTGCATACAAATAGCCATCGTTTCGGCATTTGGCTGAGTAATATGAGTCCCATCTGTATTTGTTCCAAAGCCCACAAGCTCAGCATAAATTTTAGCTCCACGAGCCTTTGCATGTTCATATTCTTCTAAAATTAAAGTTCCTGCACCTTCTCCAATAACTAAACCATCTCTATTTTTATCAAACGGAGACGGTGTTAAAGCGGGCGTATTGTTTTTCGTACTAGTTGCAAATAAAGTATCGAAAACAGCAACCTGGGTCGGACTAAACTCCTCCGCTCCACCAACGATCATGACATCTTGCACTCCTTGACGAATTGTTTCGTAAGCGTATCCAATAGACAAACTACCTGATGTACAAGCTGTTCCTGATGGAATTAGACGTCCCGTTGTTTTAAAATATAAAGACAAATTCACCGCTGTTGTTTGTGGCATCATCTTCACATATGTCGACGATGTAATTGAAGTAACTTCATTCGTTGACAACATGCCGAAAAAGTCTATGACAGGTTCGACAGACCCCCATGAAGAGCCATAAGCAACGCCAACCCGACCAGAACCTAAGCTAGGATCATCTTTTAAACCTGCTTGTACTAATGCCTCTTCGGCGGCGTATACAGCCATAACGGAAACTGGGCCCATAGTCCGCAATACCTTACGCGAAAAATGTTCTGGGATTTTAAAATCTAAAATGGGGGCACCTAAATTGGCATTTAGCCCTTTGTATTTGGAAAGCTCTGCCATATTTTGAACAACATTTTCATAAGTATGCAACCTATTCCAGGATGTCTCCAAACTATTACCCAAAGCACTAACAACTCCCATACCAGTTACAACAACTCGACGCATTAAAACATTCCTCCATTAACGGAAATTACCTGACGCGTAATATAACCAGCATCTTCGGATAACAAGTAATCAACTAAACTAGCAACTTCTTTTGGATCTCCCATCCGCCGTGCAGGAATAATTTTACGAATTTCCTCAACTGGCAAATCCTTTGTCATATCTGTTTCAATAATGCCAGGTGCAATACAGTTCACTGTAATCTTATGCTTAGCCAATTCCACAGCCAAAGCCTTTGTAGCGCCGATAATACCAGCCTTAGCCGCCGAATAATTCACCTGTCCTCTATTCCCAATAATGCCAGATATTGATGAAAGAGTAATAATACGCCCATGTATGCGATTTTCAACCATAGGCATGACTATTGGCTTTAACACGTTATAAAAACCATCCAAATTGGTATGAAGCACTCGATCCCACTGATCATCCTCAAGAATCGGGAAAGGATTATCCTCGGCAATCCCTGCATTACAAACAACACCATAATAAACGCCATTGTTTGTCATATCTTCTTCTATAACCGCTTTTGTTTGATCTCTGTCGGATATATTAAAAGACAATAAGGAACCTGTTCCGCCCAAACTTTGAATTTCCTTTAATGTCTGCTCTGCTGCATCCCTATTCGTATTATAATGTACAACTAAATCATACCCTTTGGGGGCTAAATACAAAGCAATAGCTTTTCCAATCCCTCGACTTGCTCCAGTAATTAAAACGCGTTGACTACTCATGTATATTCCTTTACAAAATCATTTAAACTTTCGGGACGATAAACATTGATAATTGCTGATGCGACCTCTGCTTCTGTTTTTTCATTATACATGAGACATTCAAAAGAAGCAATAGTATCATCACAAAAAAGCATATCCACCTTGATCAAATAATCTTCTCCTAATTTCAAAATTGGATCAAAGACTTTTAATTGACGAGATCCTAAAACAAAACCCACCGCTGGCTTGTTATTTGGATTTTTTTCTAAATCATATAGCCCTACAAAACAACCAACACTTTGTGCCATATACTCTAAAGCAGCATAGCCTTGGATACCACCAAGATTAGGTTGAAATAAAATATCGCTTTCTTGAATCTTTGCACGCGCAATTAGCTCTCCTTTAGCAAAGTCAAAAGAATGAACATCCGAAATAAAAATCATCGGAGCCTTATGTGGCAAAAGCTCAGCGGGAGTTTTCATACATCCTCCTTTTTTAAAATAATACTGGCATTACTACCACCGAAGGCAAAGGAATTGCTTAAAATCGTCCTAATTGTCTTATTCTCATTCCCTTTTGCTAATGAAATTGGCGCTAATTCCGGATCAAATTCGCCATCATAATAATGGGGAATAATAAAATTATTCTGCAACATCAACCATGACAAAGCGGCCTCTAATGCTCCGGAAGCGCCTAAAGCATGGCCGGTTAAAGGTTTTGTGGAAGCACAAAGAACGTCCCGGCCAAACAGTTGAAAAACAGCTTTGCTTTCCATTGCATCATTGGCCTGTGTTCCTGTTCCATGCAAATTGATATAATCTATCTGTTCAGGCGACAAACCAGCATCTTCTAAAGCACGCTTCATGGCAATAAGTGCCCCTGCTCCCTCCGGGTCTGGATGAGTTAAATGATAGGCATCCGAACTTTCACCAACACCCGCTAACACCACGCCGTTTGTATCTTTTTCCATCATAAAAAGAGCGGCACCTTCTCCCAAATTGATACCTTGTCGATTCTTTGAAAAAGGTATAGATTGCTCGGGGCTGAGCGCCTCTAATGCGTTAAAACCATTTAAAGCAAAATCACAACATGAATCCACGCCTCCCACCAAAACGGCATCACATATATCAGCTTTTAATAAATTACGGGCTGAGGCAAAGACCTTAGCACTTGAAGAACACGCCGTTGATACAACATAGGCTGGACCTAAAAATTTTGTTTTTTCCTTTAAATACAGCGCAGGGCTTCCGAGTTCAATTTCATCAAAAGAAAATTCCTTTGGACAATTTCCTGTTTCCAGCCACTGATTAATATGGGATTGAGCTTCATGAATACCTGTGTTAGATGTTCCCAATACAATACCTAAACGCTCGCAAGAATACTTTTGCTTTATCAAATCAATATTCTCTTGAATCTGATCCACCACTTGATCCAAAAGATCGTAACATCTCATCCGCTTTGTTCGAGTCAAATCAACGGCCCCAAAAGGCACTTGCATTCCATTTAAAGGATGTTTTTTTAATCCAGGATTGTGGATGTGATCACAAATCTCTGAAAGTGAATTTCCCAAGGCGCACAAACAACCCATACATGACAAAACTATTTTCATAAAACCCACTTGCAAAAATACTATTTTATGTATAGAATTGATTATACTTAAAAGAAGAAAGTTTTGCAAGCATGAAAGAGATTTTTTATATTCCCAAATATGCCTGTTGGCAACAAACAGAGGGAAACCCGGATCTGGACCTTTCTTTCGTCCCGCCATTAATCCGGCGGCGCTTGACACAAGTTGAAAAGATTGGGTTATATTTGGCCCATCAACTGGAACCTCTTCCGCAAAATTGCCAGGTTGTTTTTGCTTCGCGCTTTGGCGAATGGCAACAAACGATTGATTTAATCCAGCAATTTTTTAATGACAAGGAAACGTCTCCTGCGGGTTTTTCCCATTCCGTTCATAATGCAATGCCGGGTCTTTTGTCTGTCCTGACAAAATCCAAAGAAAGTTACACCTCTATTGCAGCAAAAGAAGCCACTATTTCAAGTGCACTTCTTGAAACTTTCTGTGGTCCAAAACCGGTTCTATTTATTTATGCTGAAGAAAAAACTCCGGATTTTTATACCCCAAAATTTTCGGATTCGTTCTTAGGACATGGTGTCGCTTTTATCGTTTCTTCCACACCGGAGCCAGGCACCATTCGGGCGTCCTGTGAAACAGGAAATTATAACAATAAAATATGCTCTTTCAAAGAGTTAATTGATTTTCTTAAATCAAAAGATGAGCTTAATATAAATGGTTTAATTATCAGGCAAATGACATGAGATACCTTCGTTCGCTTTTAACTATTTTATGTTTTGCCTTCTTCGGTCTAGGAGGATTTTTAATCGGAACAATTCTCTTTCCTTTTATCATCTTTTTTACACAAAAAGAAAGACAACCGTTTTTGCTTACAAATACAATTCATTATTCTTGGATTTTATTTGTTAAAATACTCACCTTGTTAAGATTAATCCGCGTTGAGATTCCTACGCAAAAAAATTGCAAAACTATAAAGGGGACAATTATTGTTGCTAATCATCCCACCTTATTAGATATAGTTCTATTGATTTCTATTATCCCCAACACCGTTTGCCTTGTTAAAAAAGCATTATCACAAAATTTTTTCATTAAACACATTGTAAACCGTATATATCTTGTTAACCATGAAGATCCGGGTAAATTCCTTATTAAGGCGACCACATTATTGCATCAAGGATTAAATGTCATCATTTTCCCAGAGGGCACTCGTACAGACCTCACAAAGGGGCCAAGCAAGCTTTATAAAGGCTTTGCTCATTTAGCTCTTGTCTCTCACGCACCCATTTTACCTATTAAAATTACTTGCCATCCGTGTATATTAGGCAAAAATCAAAAATGGTATGATATTGGTCCCAAAACCGCCACATATCAAATTAGGTTTAACAAACTGATTTTTGCTAAGGATACAAAGATTCTATCCCAACGGCAACAGGCTCAACAAATAAGCCAAGAAATTTATTTAAAACTTTTTGAAAGAATAAATTGACTTTAAAATCTTTTTTGTATAAAATCGTATGCAGAATTGGAGCGTATCAAATGGAAAAAGCGGATTTAGTTCAAGAAATCAAAGAATTGATTGTTTCCTCATTGGATTTGGAGGATTTAACTTCTGCCGACATTGAAACAGAAGCCCCCTTATTTGGGGATGGCTTAGGATTAGATTCCATTGACGCATTGGAATTGGGCATGGCATTAAAGAAGAAATACAATGTAACCTTTAAAGCGGATAAAAGCGCTAACAAACAATACTTTTATTCTGTCAATACACTCGCAGACTATATTATTGAAACACAAAAAAATTCGTAGGAGACACAATGTACACAAAAGAACAAATTTCAAACACAGTCAAGGAAATCTTAGTCGCGGATTTTGAATGTGATGCCGAAAAATTAGTTCCATCGGTTCGGCTTTTTGAAGACTTGGATTTAGATAGTATTGACGCGGTAGATTTAATTGTTCGCTTGCAAAAAATCATTCAGAAAAAAGTAAATCCGGATGATTTCAAGCAAATCAGAACATTACAAGACCTGGTAGAAACAATTGAAAAAATTGTCAATGAAAAAGCCGAATAAATTTATTCAAATACTGACAATTCTTATTGCTGTTTTGTATCCTTTCCTAATTTTCGTAGCACTTCAGCACAATTTTTCTTTGAATATTCTCGCCTTTTTGATGGTTATTGCATTTATGGCATCCTTTTTGCAATCTCGCAAGAAATTGGTTCTTTTAATAGGATTATCCCTTGTAATCGGTCTTATTTTTACAAGAAATGTTTTATTCATCAAATGCTACCCCGTTTGCATGAACCTGTTTATCTGCCTTACCTTTGGCCTCTCTCTTAAAGACAAGCCATTGATAACCACTTTTGCCGAAAAGATAGAAAAGCACATGACCGATGAAATAAGGCTCTACACTCGAAAAGCGACATGGGCATGGACAATTTTTATGGCCTTTAATACACTTATTTCAATCATGACGCTCTTTTTACCAACAATTTATTGGACGATATACAACGGCTGTTTGTCCTATATTCTAATTGGAATGATGTTTTTGGGCGAATATCTTGTGAGAAGGAGAAGTATTCATGGTTACTGATATCCTTTTACAATCTCTCCCCAACTATGTCCCATTTATTGATGGGGATAAAAGAATTTCATTTACTCAATTTCAAAATGATATAAAAAGCTATTGCTTTGCTTTACAAAAAATTGAAAGTTCCTCCGCCATTTTATATATTCCGGATAATATCTACTTATTTTATGTTTGTTTTATGGCATTGTTATATGCCGACAAAGATATAATTTTACCGGGTTATTTAACAGACAGCATGATTCCAGATGTTTTAAAGCTATCTCCCGTGCTTATTACTGATGAAAAATTTTCGAACGCTAGCAAAGATTTGATCGATCCGACCACAATAATAACAAACGAAACAGCCGATTTAAAACCTATTCAAAATGGATACATTTCCTTTTTTACTTCGGGCTCTACTAATGCTCCTAAAATTATTACTAAAACATTTGAAAGTCTTATGCTAGAAATTCAAATCCATAGTGAGATGCAACAATCCGTTATAAAAAAATCCCCTATTGTTCTAGCTACGGTTATGCCAAATCATATGTATGGCATGCTTTGGCGATTTTTGTTCCCTCTATATAATCAACTTACACAAGATTTAGATACCATTTTTTATCCGGAAGAAATTCAAGCAAAACAAAAACTGTATCACTACATATCTTTAATAACAACGCCTACATTTATGAACGAAATTGTTGCTTATGATTCACAGTATCATTTTTCAAAAAATTGTTTAGCCATTTATTCATCCGGCAGTCTTTTATCTCAAGCAACATCAGAGAAAATGTATCATTTATTTAATGTCTCTCCTTTTGAAATTTTCGGCAGCACAGAAACCGGCGGCGTCGCTTATCGCCAACAGATATCCTCTCAAGAATTTTGTGTATTTCCAACGGTAAAAATCGAACAAAATGTTGATAAAACAATAAAGATAAATTCAAGCTTTTCTTACAAATCTCCCTATGATATGCAAGATTTAATTGAACCGACTTCTAACAATACTTTTAAACTATTGGGACGAAATGATCGCATTGTGAAAATTGCAGAAAACAAAGTTTCGCTTTCTGAAATGGAAAGCAAATTAAGTCAAAATAGCCTAGTTAAAGAATCCTATTGTTTATCTATACCAAAAGGCAACAATATGGTTTTAGGGGCCCTTATTTGTCTTAACGGTCAAGGAAATAGCCTGTTAAAAAAGAATGGGAAGTTATATCTCGTTCAGGCGTTAAAGAAATATTTATCCGCCTGGTATAGTAAAAATGTTTTACCTAAAAAAATACGTTTTGTATATCAAATACCCAAAAATACACAAGGAAAAATACTCAAAAAAGAAATTGAAAGTATTATACACTCCCCTTGCTCAGAGCCCATTATTGAAAATTTAATTTATGAAAAAAACAAATTACAAGCCGATTTAACATTTTTAAAAGATAACATTTACTTCAAAGGACATTTCCCCGATTTTCCTATACTACCCGGGGTCATACAATTACATACTATCTTTTATTTCTTAGAACATTTCTTTCATGAAACACCTCAAAATTATTCTATTCAAAAATTGAAATTCACTAATTTAATTTTACCGGATACCACCATTCAATTTCAATTGGAAAAGGTTGAACAAGATAAATATAACTTTCATTTAAATCATGAAAACAAACCCTGTGCCTCAGGAATTGTTGCAATAGGAGGAAAAGATGTTTAAACCTCTGATGCTAATTCCCTTTTACAATCATGGTCCGGCATTTGAAAAAATGGCAAATCAATTAAATAAACTAAAACTTCCCCCTGTTTTAATTGTTGATGATGGCAGTGATGGTATTCATAGCAAAACAGCACAAACACTTTGCAAAAAATATCATTTTTTTTATATAAGAAATGAGATAAATAAAGGTAAAGGCAACGCTATAAAAACAGGTTTATATTGGGCCGAAAAAAACAATTATACCCATGCACTCCAAATTGATGCCGACGGGCAACACGACATCCATGATATTGATGAATTTTTAAAATTATCACAAAAACATCCTAGCGCACTAATCAGCGCACAACCGGAATATGATTCCTCTGCTCCAAAATCTCGATTATATGGGCGTAAAATAACAAACTTTTGGGTTTGGATAGAAACAAGAGGAAAATTAAAATTAGACGCGATGTGTGGTTTTCGCATCTATCCAATTTTAGAAACGATTCCCCTCCTTCCCAAAATTCACTTCGATCGCATGGGCTTTGATATTGAAATTTTGGTTAAAAGCTTTTTAAATAAAATACCCGCACTAGGCATCAAAACAAAAATTATCTATCCCAAAACTGGCGTGTCCCATTTCCATGTTTTTCGAGATAATGTAAAAATCAGTTGTCTTCATACTTATTTATGTATATACTCTTTTAGAAAACTATTAACAAAATGGTGGGCACATGAGCGTTCAATATGAAAAAACAATTCCTTTTTATGATGTAGATCCGATGCAAGTTGTTTGGCATGGAAACTACATTAAATACATGGAAGAAGCACGCTGTGCTTATCTGAGCACAAAAGATATGACATATACAGATATGGAAAAAATTGGTTATGCTTTTCCCATAGTCGAATTAAAAATAAAATATATTCATCCGTGTATCTTTGGCCAAAAGATTTTGATCAAAATAGATTTGGAACCTTGCACAAATTTTTTATTTTTTAAATACAAGATTCAAAACGCTCAAACGGGCCAAAAGTTATGCGAGGCACAAACAAAACAAATGTGTGTTTCCATTGAAACAAAAGAAAGCTTTTACGAAATTCCAGATTTAATCCTGAAACAACTGGGGTTAAAATGAAGTGTTTTTTTGCCCTATTTTTTCTGTTATTATTTTCCCCTATGGGACATGCTGCTGCAATTCCGGATGACGCTATTTTTATTAATTGGTTTAAACAACTAAATAATGCTACTTTTGCTTATCAACAAACAAAAAATATTCCCGAAATAGATACTCCTTTAAAATCAACAGGCATTTTCCAATTCGTAAAAGATAAAGGAATTTTTCTGAAAAAAGAAACCCCGTCTAAATACACTTTTGTTGCATCCACCGAAGCATATTGTATTTCAGAGAAAAGAGAAATGCTGAAAGAACTTCCTTATTTTGAGGAAATTAAATCCATAATTGATGAGCTTTTAATCGGTGACCTGACAACTCTATACCGATTAGGTGAAATATCCTACTTTGAAAGCAAAGGAAAATGGTCCTTGGATATGATACCAACCCAAAAAGATTTTTCCCAATTTATATCAAAAATACATTTAAATGGCGACAAAATACCTCAACGCATCAATATAGAATATAAGAACAAAACAAAAATTGAAATTATTTTGACACCAAAATCTCAGGATTTTTCAAATGAAATTGAATGCTAAATCAATCCTATTTATCGGCACTTTATTACTTTTGTTTGGCGTTACTTTTCTATCAAAGGGGGTTCCCTCCCTTCAAACTTCATTAAATGATCTTTTCTCCGTTAAGGTAAACAACACAATTTTACCGAAAGAAATTGTAAACAAATATAGCAATAATCTAAGCATCATTATTGAAGCATCTTCATTTGAATTAGCAAAAGAAAAAGCTGATATATTACATACAAGGCTTTTGGAATTCGGCATTAATGATATCATATATTCTGCCCCCAAAAATATGTTGGAACAAGGCAGTGAATATTTAAAAAAATATAAAAACTCTTTTCTAGATACAGATACATATAAATTACTTTTACAAAACAAGACGACAGATGTCCGGCAGCAAACAGTTCAAGATATACAAACATCATGGATGCCAACCATTTTACCGTTACGAGAAGATCCTTTTTTATTGTTAACTCACTATGTTCAAAACATGCCTAAACCAGCATTTTCATGGCGAGAAAAAGATGGAGTTTTCTACCAACAAAAAAATGAAAAATTTTATATTTTAATGATGATACATTTAACACAAAATGATATGAATAACTTTATTGAGCAAATAAAATTCATCCAAAGTGTTATTCAACCTTTATCAAAAGAAGTTATTTTCCATTTGTCCGGAGCCCCAATACACACGGTTCAAATGTTTCAAAAATCTCGCACAGAAATCTTCATCATTTCGTTATTAGGGGCTTTTAGTCTTTTGATTCTGACCTATCGCCTCTTCTCAAATATCAAAATAACACTGCATATTATTTTTAATTTGATTTTAAGTTTTGCTTGCGGTTGTTTGCTAATTTTCCTTTTTTGTTCGCAAATTCATATCTTAACTTTTGCCTTCGGAGCATCCTTAATTGGCATTTGTATCGATTATTCCTACCACCGTTTTTGGGCAACAAAAACTCAAAACATTCAAAATATCACCTACTCTTTTTTAACGACAGTATGTTGTTTTGTTCCTTTACTCCTATCCTCTTTTCCACTTTTAAATCAAATTGCCTTATTCATCATTGGAGGTTTAATAGGAACCTTTATATGGATTATGTTCATTTGTTACCCGCAAACTAATATACAAAAAGATTTACAACTTCACCTCTGCTTTCCCAAAAAGGCGAAAGTTTTATTTTTAGTCATTGGCTTATTCATCATACTTTTCGGTTTTAAAAATATAAATTTCAGCAATTCATTACAATCATTATATCAAGCGCACCCTTCTTTGATTCAAGAAGAAAAACTATCCAATGAACTAAACGGCCATAGTTATTCTCACTTGTTATTAGTACGCGGAAATTCATTGCAAGACACATTGGAAAAAGAAGAAAAGATTAAAGAATCCGAAGATTTCTTCTGTCTTGCTTCCGTTTTACCATCTATAAATAAGCAAAAACAAAACCATATGCTCATCAAAAAATTATATCAATCTGAGGTAAAAAACCTTAAGGCCGACTTGCACTTTAAATTTCAACCGACCTATCAACAAACAGAGATTATTAAAGAGGATCAATTTAAAGAAATATTCCCATCTTATCTAAATCAATTTGTTATTGAAGCCGATCAAGAAACCTGGGCAATAACGCCTTTATCAAAGGAAATCGTTTTGCCAAATAACAGTGATGCAATACTATTTGACCCAACAAATTATTTGGCAAAGGAACTGGATCGATATGCAATAAAAAGCTATCAAACACTTGGATTTAGTCTAATTTGCTTGCTTTTTACTTTAGTGTTTATTTATCGAAAAAAAGCTATCCAATATCTTATTCCATCGGTTCTAAGCTGTGCGGAAACAGTCGCTCTACTATCTTTAACACACGACATAACATTTTTTCATTTATTGAGTTTGTTCGTCGTTATTGGCTTGGGAATAGATTACACGATCTTTTTATTCTCTCCACACAAAACAATAAGACCTGTTCTATTCTCGTTTTTAAGCAGTTTTATCGGCTTTGGACTACTTTCCTTTGTCAGCTTTACAATGATCTCCATCATGGGTAAAACAATTGCTTTAGGATTGTTGTTTTCTTTTATAAACGCCTTTATTTTGGCTAACAATGATCCGGAAAATACTCGTAAACTTGGCAAGCAACTTCTTTCAATCCTGCCACGCAAATAAGATAATCTTTTTGTAAAAAAAACATATGACTTATTTTTTTTGTAGTAGCACCTAATTTATAATCAGCTTCATACATCGTAAAAAGTTTATAAAAATCTTTTGGATCATGACAATCACCCAAATGTAAAAACTGACAAATTTTGCGATAATTTCTTTTTGTTAAAGTATATTCTACATCAACACCAACGGGGGCATCAGACAAAGCCAAAACCACCAAATTCTTACTATGGGCCAAGCTTAAATATCCTTTTTTAGAAACTAATTTCCCCGACTTTTGTATAGAAAACTCCTCGCCCAAAAATCTATCAATCATCAAACGACCAACCAAAAATTGCAATTTCCGATTTACACATGTCATAGCATCAAAGCGCCTTTTATCCCGTTGATTTAATAAAACAGCAGCTTTTTTCATAAAAATACTTTTCTTGCTTATTTTTGCTAAATCTGTTATAAAGATATTCATACGCTTATTATAATAGATTTTTTTGGGAAAAGGCAAGGAAAAATGGAAAGTTGGTATGCGATCAAAGAACAATGTGCCGGAAAATACAGGCTCTTGTTTTTATGGGGAATATACAAACTCTTCCATTTGAAAGGCTTACAAATCATTTTATATCCAATCATTTTTATGATGCTTCCTTTTTTAAAGGCCGGACGAATAGCATCTAAACAATATCAAGCCGTGTTAAAAGAATATATCCACAAACACAATCTCAAAATCAAAATACCCACTACCTATCAACACATTTATTCTTATGCATTTTCTTTAGCGGAAAAAATGAGTGTTCTTTGCGACAAAAAATCTCGGATTAAATTCACCATACATAAAGATAAAAATTGGGAAAGTTTTGTAAAAGATTTACAAAAAAAATCTGGACTTTTTCTAATAAGCTCTCACTTAGGTAATGTAGAAACACTAGCTACATTTCCAAACTTTTTTTCGTCTTTACCCCGTAAGAACCTCAATGCCTTAATGGAAATTGGTCAGAACAGTATTTTTCACCAATTTATTACGCAAAGAAACCGTTCTTCTGCCTTTAAGTTATATGATGCGCAACAACTGGATTTTTTGGCGATTATGGAATTATACGAAAAACTTGAACAAGGTGATTGCATTTTAATGGCAGCCGATAGACTTTCTTCACAAAATCCCAAAGCACAAATTATCGGGAACTTATTAGATAAAAAATGCTCTATTCCAAAAGGGGCCCTTCAATTTGCAAAAAAAATAAACGCACCGACATATACTGTCTTATTACTGCGCCAAAAAAACACTTATAAACTTTATCTAAAAAAAATGAATCTTAGCCAAAACATCCCTCAAATTTCAAAGCAATACTTAGACTTTATCGAAACATACCTTTTACAATTCCCGGAACAATGGTATAACTTCTTTCAATTCTTTCAATAATCGCCCTTTTCAAAGCGAAAGAATTATGCTATAATAGCCCTATGTTAAAAGAAAAATGTCCTTATTTTGGTAAATGTGGCGGGTGTGTTTGGCAAAACCTAACCGAACAAGAATATATTGCTAAAAAAGAATCTTTTATTACTCATGCATTTCAAGATGTCGGCCTAAATGTTAGCTTGGAGCCAATTATTTTAATTCCAACGGGAACACGCCGCAGAGCTAATTTTGCCTTTGTTAAAAATCATTTTGGTTTTAATGAAACAAAAAGCCATAAAATTATTGATATTGAAATATGTCCATTACTAACAAACAATATCAATAGCGCCTTGCCTATTATTAAAAAGACGCTAACACAACTCAAAACTTCTGGGGATGTATTTCTTTTAGATACTCCTTTGGGATTGGATATTCACATCAAAACCAAAACCGGCATTCCGAATTTAGAACAGTTAGAAATACTTACTGCTTTAAACCAGACGCCAAACATCGTCCGTGTTATTTACAATGATACACCTATTTTTGAAAAAGCGGCCCTTCCTGGCACGGCAGATAATTTTTTACAACCTAGTGTAGAAGGCGAACAAGCTTTAATCAAACTTGTTTTGGAGCATCCACATACACATCATCATGCTGTTGATTTATTTTGTGGAAAAGGCACCTTTACTGTGCCTTTATTAGAAAAAGGCCTGATTGTTACTGGTTATGACAGTTCTGAATCTGTCCTTATTTTAAATAACCACGGAGTCCAACGGGATCTTTTCCGTTTTCCTTTAACTCCCGATGAGCTAAAAGGAATAGATTTGGCGATATTGGACCCTCCAAGGGCTGGTGCGCTTGCCCAGGTCACACAACTGGCACAAACAAACATTCAAACGATTATCATGATATCCTGTAATCCAAAAACCTGCGCCAGAGATATTAAACTCCTGACAGACAACGGCTGGAGCATTCAAAAAATAACGCCTGTTGACCAATTTACCTATTCAAATCACATTGAATTAGTCGCAATTTTGAAAAAATAATTGCATAAATAAATATTTCTATTGACAACCCGAATCTGTTCTATTAAACTAATAGTTGTATTAAAGGAGTAATATATGAGAAAAAAATCCATAAATGGTACAGTACGCGGGCGTTTATCGGATGGGACACCAAATCCTATTGATTTACATGTTGGCTCTCGTGTCAGAATGAGACGTTCTTTGTTAGGCATGAGTCAAGAACGATTAGCCGCAGAATTGGGTGTTACTTTCCAACAAGTTCAAAAATATGAACGCGGTTTAAATCGAATTGGCGCCAGCCGTCTGTGGGATTTAGCGCAAGTATTGGGTGTAAATGTGGATTTTTTCTATCAAGATATCGATACCAACACTTCGGATAGAAGCCCCCGTAAGATCTATGCAAATCCTGGTTTATCCGAAGATGTTTGTGAATTTGATATGGATGTATTGTTGCGTCGAGATGTCACAGCGCTATTGCGTGCCTACACAAAAATTCCGGATTCAAAGGTTCAGCGTAATTTATTAGATTTAGTTATTGCTTTAGCTGGCGAACACGCAGTAGAAGAAGATCGGGATTAAATTCCCATCATCAATTTGATTTCTTCAGACAACATATCCGTCGTCCATGGCGGATCAAATGTTAGGTTTACCGTCACAATACCTACTCCAACAACGGAGGAAACAGCTTGTGCAGCCATTTGAATCATTTCTTCTCCCATGGGACAAGTAGGTGAAGTCAGTGTCATTAAAATATCAACATCCCCGTTCTCTTTTTGATCTACCTTGTAAATAAGGCCTAAATCAAAAACATTGAGCATCAACTCTGGATCCTGAACAGACTTTAATGCACCCACAATATCCTCATGCGAAGCATGCTTTGCATTAGCAGACAAAGGAGCACCGGCTTTTGCTGTATAATCTAATTCTATTGGATCTGGAACTTTTAATTCTTCTGTCATCTGAAAAATCCTATTGCTTTCTGAAGCGCTTTTAAAAACGCTTTAACATCATCTTCATCATTATACAATCCCAACGAAACACGCAAACTAGCTCTAACATCGAAACGGGAATGGAGCGGCATTGCACAATGATGCCCTACCCGAACACAAATATTTTCTTTGGCCAAAATCAAATTCAAATCATCCGGATGGATTCCTGACACATTAAAAGCAACCAAATGAGACTTCAAACTAGGATCCCCTAAAAACTGAATCCCTTCTATCTTTTGCAAACCCAGAGTCAGTTTTTCAAAAATACTTTTTTCTTGTTTTTCAATTTGTTGGAAGCCAATATTATTTAAATACTTTAATGCTGAACCGAGCCCTATTGCATTGGCAATAGGCGGAGTTCCTGCCTCAAAACGGGCCGGCACTTCGGCAAAAGTTGTCTTCGCCACAGATACAGTATCAACCATATCTCCCCCAAATTGATAAGGCTTTAATTTTTCCAATTCTTGATGCTTTCCGTATAAAACTCCCACACCATTCGGACCATAAATTTTATGCCCAGAAAATGCCAAATAGTCACAATCTAAATTCTGAACATCAAACGGCATATGAGCTATACTTTGGGAAGCATCAAGCATCACCTTTGCACCAACTTTATGGGCTAATTTCACCACTTTCTGAACAGGATTCACCACGCCCAGAACATTAGAAATATGCGCAATTGCAACCAATTTTGTGCGTTCCGTTAATTGTTTTTGAAAATCATCCAAATCCAACGAACCATTATCTAAAACATTAAAAGTCTTAAAAGTAGCACCAGATAACAAACATGCTTGCTGCCATGGAACAAAGTTAGCATGGTGTTCGGCAATACATACCAACACTTCATCCCCTTTCTTCAAAGTCTTGGCATAACTTGCCGCTACCAAATTAATGGCTTCTGTTGCCCCCTTGGTAAAAACAATCTCCTTGGAATCTGCATGAATAAAATCAGCCGCTGTCTTACGTGCTTCCTCATAAAGCTCCGTTGCATGCAGAGCTAATTCGCATGACCCCCTATGCACATTAGCATAATCATCTTGATAAAAATGCATTAAAGAATCTAGCACCACCTGAGGCTTTTGTGCTGATGCCGCAGAATCTAGGTAAACATAAGGCCGTTCAAAAATTTTGAAATCTTTTTTAAACATTTTTATCCATCCATCCTTGGATTATATCAGAAAATTCCTCTGGCATCAAGTCCCCAAGAAACGAATTTAACAAGATTTTCTTTGCTTCGTGCTCAGGAAGTCCTCGCGTTTGCAAATAAAACAATTGGTTGGCATCTAACGGACCAATCGCCGAGCCGTGAGAACACACCACATCATCCGCCCAAATTTCCAATTGTGGCACCGCTTCAATTTTTGCTTTTGGGGACAAAACCACTCCTCGATGATGTTGTCGACCATCACATTTTTGACTATCTTTTGGAATCTCCACAATACCTTTAAATGACACGCTGCTTTCGTCCGTCGCGATCCCCTTTATATGCTGTTCAGAGGTTGTATTTTTATATTTATGCAAAACTTTAATATCAATATTTAACATATTGTTTTTATTTATTAAATATGCACAATTTATTTTGCATTTTGCTTCTTCAGCTTGCAAGCTGACAAATACATTCAAATCATCCGTCGTTTGCAAAAAGTCAACCCATAAATTACCATTTTCACCCACCTCAAAAACCCATGATTTATCATCTGGATTTTTTACAATCACATTTTCTTGTGTATGGATTAAAAATGGATTAGAAATTGTCATAGCCAGACTCCTCCACTTCCTTGACTAATTCAGAACCAGCCGTTTTGACAATCACGCCATCACGCATAATGGAAACTTTATCTGGCTTCACATATTGCAACAAATCATCATGGTGCGTAATAATCATAAAACTACGCTTGGGCTCTCTCATCACGGAAACCCCCTGCCCGACAATCTTTAAAGCATCTACATCTAAACCAGAATCCATTTCATCTAAAATACAAAAGTCAGGCTCCAACATCGCCATTTGGAAAGTTTCAAGGCGTTTCTTTTCGCCCCCCGAAAATCCTACATTGACGGGGCGTTTCAACATCTCATTGGAAATGCCTAAAGCCGTTGCGCGTACATTCATATATTTCATGAACGCCACCGCATCAATAGGCTCTTCACCATTAGCCTTTCTTTTAGCATTTAAAGCGGTCTTTAAAAACTGAGCTAACCCTACTCCTGGTAATTCAATCGGGTGTTGGAAAGCCAAAAATACACCTTTGTTCGCGCGCTCATCCGGCGTCATCTTTAATAAATCTTCGCCTTTAAACAAAATTTCACCTTCTGTCACAGTATAGGCAGGATGACCAGAAATCACGGCAGACAACGTGCTTTTGCCACAACCATTTGGCCCCATAATCGCACAGACCTCACCAGCATCAATCGTCAAATTTAAGCCTTTCAAAATCTCTTTATCACCCACTTTAGCATGTAAATTTTTAATTTCTAATAATGCAGTCATCTTTCCTCCTATCCCACAGATCCTTCCAATTGGACTCCAATCAATTTTTGTGCTTCTATCGCAAATTCAAGGGGTAGTTTTTGCATAATTTCACGACAAAAACCATTTACAATTAAACCCACAGCTTCTTCGGCAGAAAGCCCTCTTTGCATGGCATAAAACAATTGTTCTTCACTGATTTTACTTGTTGTTGCCTCATGCTCTATTGTGGCCGTTTCATTAGCACATTGCATAACCGGAATTGTATGCGCTCCACATTTATCACCAATCAAAAGGCTATCACACTTGCTAACATTTTTTGCATTTTCAGCATTTGGGCTCATCTTTACCAGCCCACGATAAGTATTAGAACTAGATCCGGCCGATATTCCCTTTGAAATAATTGTAGAAGTCGTATTCTTTCCCAAGTGAATCATTTTTGTCCCAGTATCTGCTTGCTGATAATTATTAGTCAGTGCCACCGAATAAAATTCACCTACAGCATTGTCACCCTTTAAAATACAACCGGGATATTTCCAAGTAATAGCCGAACCTGTTTCTACCTGAGTCCACGATAATTTTGCATCATTCATGACAAGCCCACGCTTGGTCACCAAATTATACACACCACCTTTACCATTTTTATCACCAGGATACCAGTTTTGAACGGTGGAATATTTCACATTGGCGCGGTCTTTCACAATAATTTCTACAATAGCCGCATGCAATTGGTTTTCATCCCGTTGTGGCGCTGTGCAACCTTCCAAATAACTAACGGAAGACTCTTCATCCGCAATAATCAATGTGCGTTCAAATTGCCCTGCCTGACGTGCGTTGATACGGAAATAGCTGGATAATTCCATCGGGCATTCAACACCCTTTGGGATATATACAAAAGATCCATCGGAAAACACAGCGCTATTCAAACATGCAAAAAAGTTGTCTGTATATGGCACCACAGACCCCAAATATTCTTTTACCAATTCGGGATATTCATGTACTGCTTCATTAAATGAACAAAACAAAATCCCGCGTTTTTTCAACTCTTCTTTATAAGTTGTTCCAATCGATGTACTATCAAATATCGCATCCACAGCCACTCCGGCCAAGACCTTTTGTTCCTTTAAAGGAATACCCAATTTTTCATATGTCTTTAAAACCTCTGGATCCACCTCATCTAATGACTTGGGCGCCTTTTTATGGGGGGAGCTGTAATAATAAATGTTTTGATAATCAATCGGATCATAATGTCCATGGAACCAATGTGGCTCTGTCATCGTTTGCCAATGACGAAAAGCCTTTAAGCGAAAATCCAAAAGCCAATCCGGCTCTTCCTTTTTTGCAGAAATAAAACGAATAACTTCTTCGGTCAACCCCTTTGGGGCATACTCGGTATCTACGATTGTTTCAAAACCCTCTTTATAGGGAGTATTCACAACATCCAACAAATCTGATTTTTGCTTTTTCATGCGCTATAATATGCCAAATTTTGCAAAAAAAGTCAAGAAAAAGCATTTTTTACTTGCAAGGATAAGAAAAAAAGAATATCCTGACAAAAAAGGAGGAGTCATGGGATCTGATTACGTAGCTTTACCGATTTTGGTCGGATTAGCTTTATCGCCTATTCTTTTGGCCGTTGTTTCTTTATGGTTATGGCGTAGGTTAAAGCATTTGCATTTTGTTATGAATCAGTTATTGGAGGAAAAAGCAAGGCTCACAAATGAAGCCGATTATTTTGCTGAAATGGCCAAAAATCCTTTAGGCCCGCTTTTCCAGAAAAATAGCCATCCTGTCATTTTATCTTTTGATTCAAAGGGCAAAATTACAGACGCAAATGAAGAATTGTTGCGACGCTTTGGTTATTCTTGGCGTGCCTTGATGGGAAAGAATGTTGTGGGAACTATTTTACCAGAGACAGAAAAAGGCACTGAAAGCATTATACAGCGTATTTTTAAGAATCCAAGTTTGTTTATCGATTCCGAAACAGAGGCAAAAACAAAGGCCGGAGATCGTATTTGGATATCATGGACGAACAAAATTATTTATAATAAAAATGGACGCCCTATTGCCGTTGATGCCGTGGGCTTTGATATTACAAAGCGCAAACAAATGGAAGCAGAATTGCAGTATCTGTCCACTATTGATCCACAAACTGGCGTTTTAAATCGGCATGCGCTTTTAGAGGTTGGCACAACAGAGCTTAAACGTGCAAAACGCTATCATCGAGATTTGTCCATTGCAATTGTTCGTTTTTTGGATAATGGTTCAACCGACTTTTCCGATCAACAGTTGATAGCTGTCACTCAGCTTTTGAGACATGTTGTTCGTTCTGTTGATTATATTGGACGAATTGGTGATGTAGAGTTTGCCTTTATATTGCCTGAAACACCTGCTAAGAATGTTCCTTTTTTAATGAAGCGTCTTACTCAACAATTGGATGAATACGGCCAAAAATCCAAAAACACGGCCTTATCTTTAAAATATACAAGTTCTGCCTTTAAGAAAGATTCTGACACCATTGAAGATTTGTTAGGATCGGCATGGGCGCGCTTGGACGAACCAAAGAAAACTCCAACAGCAAAAAAGAAAAAGGTGAAAGCTAAATGATTGCTTTGAAAAATAAAGATATACAGCTTTATTTATCTCCGGAACAAGGAGCTACAGTTCTTTCTCTAATATACAAAGGCATAAATGTTTTACGTCCCTCTGCTCCGGATATTTCATCACCTCAAGCCGGTGCCCTATTCCCGATGTTGCCTTATTGTAGCTATATTCAAGATGGTCATTTTAATTATTTTGGAATCAATCGCATCGTGCCGCCAAATCAACCGGATCTTAAACATCCAATCCACGGAGATGGTTGGCTAGCTTCATGGACTGTAGAGAAAGAAACACGTGATTCCGTGACCTTGACCTATACGCATAATAAAAAGAATGGTTTTCCATTTGATTACAAAGCAAAGATTATTTTTGCCTTGAGAAATGACGGATTGGATATAACGCTCAGTTTAACAAATCCTTCTAATATGCCATTTCCGTGTGGTTTAGGCATTCATCCTTACTTTATTATGGATGAAAAGGCTCTTTTAACTTTTAATAGCTCTCATATATGGTATCACCAAAACGATCCCATTTTTGATCGACCCTACCCTACACCTGCAGAGTGGAATTTTTCTTCTGGAAAAACGATTCAAGAAGATTTTAATACGGCCTTTGGTGGTTGGGATGGTCAAGCAACAATTCAATATTCAAATCATCTGACCATAAAAATAAATGCGCCGGATATTTTCCATCACTTGTTGTTATACAAGCCCAAACAAGCTACATTCTTTTGTTTGGAACCTATCAGCAATACGCCGAATGCCTTTAACTTAGCCTCTTATGGTGTCATTGGCACGGGCATTCAAAGTATTGGAGCAAAGCAAACTTTAAGCAAGACAATTTCTCTCGATTTTTCATTATAAAATACTTGCAAAAAAGTTTTTTTCGTGTATAATCTTATTAGTTATCCACTATAGACCCTATCATCTAACGGTTAGGATACGGCCCTCTCAAGGCCGGTATACGAGTTCAAATCTCGTTAGGGTCGCCAGTTTCTAACTCACAATATTGGGAGGAAATCTATGACAATTCGTAACACTTCACCAGGAAATAATCATTCTTGGGATTCAAGAATGCAAAGACTTTATGGAAATCCCAACGAGTCTCAGATTTTCAAGTATTGGGATGGGACAATGAGTGAGGAGAACAAAAAAAAGCATCAGCTAACTTGGACTCAAATAGATGAAATGGCGGAAGCTCTGTTGAAGGATGGTTATAGAATTGTTAAATATAGCACTATTACACCAAAGGGAGAGTTTTCATTACATTCAACGGCGACTTCCATCGAACCAAAAGCTACTAACTTGTTTTTCGAATTAGAATTTAACGAAGAAGAATTTAAACAGTTGTATCAACTTTTAGGTCGTTATCAAAATAATTTCCCGGATTATTTTAAAGCTCCTGGTGATTACGAAAAATATTGTGCCACACATGATTTATGGGTTTTGGAAGACATCAAAACTCATGGTCCAACTCACCCTATTCCTGTGGGCTTTGCAACATTTTGTTTCGACGATTCTAAGGACGGCAGAGAAGAGTTCCACGTGCCAGAAAATCAGCGTTTGCTTTACCATGACACAGTCGTTATTGATCCAGATATCCAAGGCTCTCATGTTGGCATGCGCTTTATGAATATAACAGATGCTTATTATTTGCGTCATTTTGGCACAGAAGGAATTTGCTATGGCTTATGCACTGGCGAAATCAATACAAGCGATGTCGGACAACTTTCCTTAAAATTTCATGAAAAAAGAGGCTTTGGCGATTGGATTGAATACGAAGCGCCCTTTAAGAAGTGGAAAGACAGATATGGCTTATTAGGAAGCATTGAACAAGCATCTTCCTCCTTTATGATCAAATCATATAGGGGCAAAACTAAATAAATCGGCAACTTGTTCACATACCGCCTATTGACAAAGGTGCATACTATGAAATCGTTACGTCAAAAAATAGCTTCTTATATAACCCCTTGGGCCACCTCTGCCCTTTTGATGGCTGGAGGTATAGCACGTGCAGAAATTGATGGGCAAACAAAACCTAATCACGCACCTATGGTACAACAAGTCCAACACAGCCCCATACATGAACAAGATTTTCGTGGTAAAAGCTTTGACGAACGCATGCTCAAAGCAGAAGAAATTGTACAAAGATACAATATCGAAAACAAAACAGAATTTTCAAACATCTTTGAAGTCCTTTTAAAAGAAGCTCCATCTCATCCTGCAAATTTATCACCAAAGCTTGAAGATTTTTTAATGAGCAAAAAATATCAAGCATTTGATGATGTTGTCACAATCAATGATGATTTGGAACTTATTCACCTGGGATGCCTTCGTCGAGAAATTGAAGCTGATGGCTATCCGCAACAACTACGTGTTTGTGGTATGGATATGTTGGCAGATTTTGTTGAAAACAAAGTTGATATGTCTAAATTATCAGATGCAGATAAAGTAAAACTGTTTGCACAATACGAAGTTGAATCTCTCTTTTTTGATGTGCCGCCTTTAACCAAACAACTCATTGAACAAAGTGGTTACGAAAATTATCCAATAGAACGAGGCCCAGAGATTGTCAATGGACATAAATGGGAAAGAGAAAACCCCTATTTTGTGACAATTATCAAACAAGTTCAAAACAAACTCGCTAAAGAAAAAGTGGATAAAGAGACTTTAAAAAAGCGCTGTGAAGGGCAAAATGAATAATTAAAACAAGCCGACTATCCTATCTCATACTTTTATATTAAATAAAAAAAACGCTTGACAAAGAAAATTGTTTGTGATACAATTCCTTATCGCAATAAAAGGAGAACTTGCGATGAAAACCTGGAAAAATAACAGACGGTGGACATCACAAGAAGAATCATTTTCAAAAGCCCTCTTAGAAATAAGGGGGCTTTTTTCAACCCCAAATATCGATAAGGAGGTAAAATGACATAGCATAAACACAGTATCCCCATCAATAAAACAAAAATAAAGGTAACCATGAAAAAACGACAAACAAAACCAAATAATCAAAATCCCTCCAACTAACAGCTGGGGGGATTTTTTTAACGAAAGGTAAAAACATGAGACACAACAAAATCATCAGACTCCTGGCTATCACAGGAACCCTGTTGACCGCAACCGCAAAAGCTCAAGAAGCGGATAAGATCAACCCCGGTCTTGGTGTCTTCGCCGTCACAGAACAAGACACCACCCCGAAAAACTACATCGGGATCAGTCTTCAACCCGAAATCACTTGGGAAAAAGATGGTTACAAACTGGGATACTACGGAGCCTTCTACCGCGAAGAAAATAACCCAGGAACGGACAGCGCATGGTCAACTGTGGCTAGTAAAGTCCAGGCTGAAAATGAGGAATGGGCATTCGAAATCGGGCGAACAAATACACGCCAATACGCGGGGCACCTCTGCACACCAACAACAAGCAGCTTCGACAACCAAGGGGCCGGCAAAGGAACAACCAGAAACTACTCAGGGATGATCCTAACGCATAAAGGAACAGGCCTAAGCCTAGGTCAAGTGAGCCCAAACGGTAATCTAAAACTGAGCAATCTAGATCAAACACTGCTAGGTTGGGCAAGAGAGCTAAGTGAAGAATGGGCTATCCAACTCCAAGTGGCAGGAGATGGGAAAGGACTCTCCCGAGCGGGTGCGACTATCAAATGGCAACCGACAGACACGACAACAACGGTGGCTGAAGGCTTCTACAAAGAGGATGAAACAACCACTCTACTCACTGCCAGCCACAAGCTAACAGCCAACCTAACTCTCTTCGGAGGAGCCCAAATGACTTGGCCAGAGAAAAAGGAGTCCTGCGCTCTACTAACGGCAGGGGCAAGCTATAAACTAGGGTCAAACTTCACCCTCGTGACAGCAGTCCAAGAAAAAATCGGAAGTGACCAGGAAACAACAGGCCTGCTAGGTCTTAAATACAGTGGTACAATCCGATGAAACCACCCTGGGGGCATCAATTGCCCCCAGTTTTATTAAAGTATCTTGATTTCGAATAAATTTTATGTTTAAATAAATCTAAGGAACTTTCTATGAAAGGCATGTAATGAAAAAAGCAATTTTACTTCTTTCGTTTTTATTAGGCGGCTGTTTATTCCCAGCTTATTATTCTCATGAACAACAAATCAGTTTACAAGTTCCGCCGGGATCACAGGTAGAGTACGATGGACAAATTGTTAAAACAAACAACAACTATGCACGTTTTACCGTCTTTCGCTCATGGTTTGATAAAAAGGTGACAATTAAAAAGCCTGGATATCAAGATTATCAACTGAAACTATCTAGTGAATGGAGCGATGAACCATGGGCAAGCTGGCAACCTCTTTTAGCTGGTTCGCAACGAGAAAGCGGAGCCTTGTTGATGATACCTTACAACACATTGTTTATTCTTGTTCATACTTTTGAAGAACCGCCTGTGATTTTATGTTTACCGTTCTCTCTTGTTCTCGATCTATACAACATGTTTATCGGAGGACCTAGCGCCGCCTTACTCAACCCATGGAAAAAGTATGAATTTAACTCTCAAATTCAAATGAAGCCACTCCCCTATCAAAACAACTAATCATTTCATATCAACTGAATATTGATATATTGTTTTGCAATTTTTACTTTGTATTTTCCTTTACGACTGATAAACAACCATTTTCTGGGGTTAGCATTCAACAAGCGTTCCATCATTTGCGGATACTTTGAATGATAAATATTATTTCCCAAGCATTGAACTTCAAAAGGCAATCGATTTAATGTGCTCTCAAAACTTTTTTGTGTTTCAAAGCCCTTTTCTGCCAACGCTCCTTGATTATACAAAGCAGGCAATTTCATATAATTTGTTCTTAATTCTTCGTCAGACATATGGAATAAAAACAGTAAATTTTCCTTTGCCTCCAAAGCGCTATCACTTGCATGCAACAGATTATCACCCAGCCATCTTCGATACTTTATTTTAAATTCTAACATTTTCGAATTTTTACCATGAGCTGTATGTGAAGCAGCATCCTCATCACAAACAATAAAAACAGTGAAACGGCCAGTTCCAATAATTTTGTCCTTTTTATAAGATTTTTTTAATTTTTTACCATAAAAACGAGACAAATTCTGGTGAAAATATTGCGGATTCCATAATACATCAACAACTTTTAACAACGAAAAATTCTTTTCGATGTCTGTGGAAATACGCTCCTTTTGAGATTGACCGCGTTCCCATAAAATAAAAAGATGTAATTCCCCCTGCTTCATCAAAATCACTCTTTAAAAATTAAAAATACCGTTTCAACAAAGCTTCCAAAGCTTTTCCATGGCGAGCTTCATCGCGTGCCATTTCATGAACAGAATCATGAATTGCATCTAAATTTAATTCTTTTGCCTTTTTGGCAATTGCCGTTTTACCATGACAAGCCCCATTTTCACCATTTAACATTTTTTCCAAATTAATCTTGGTGCTGGATTCAACTAACTCTCCCAACATCTCCGCAAAACGCGCGGCATGCTCAGCTTCTTCATGGGCAATCTTTTCTAATGTTATAGCGATCTCTGGATAACCTTCACGCATAGCTTGACGTGCCATAGCGAGATACATACCAACCTCGGAACATTCTCCATTAAAATTATTACGCAATCCATCCACAATTTCTGAATCAACATCTTTTGCAATTGCAATTGCATGTTCAGCGGCCCATGTTAATGCTTCCTCCTTGTATGGAACAACCTTATCCCCTGTTGCTTTACATACAGGACATTGAGGAACTTCACCATCTGCCACATCAAAAACCTGACCACAAACTAAACATCTATACTTCATTTAAAAACTCCTTTTTAGCTGTTAAATATAAGTATATGTTTAACATAAAATACTAATTAAGTCAATTAAAAATTCACAACTTCATCCAATAATGGTTTTAAATCTAGTGCAGACAGTTCCCCTTGTTCTGCTGCCAGCTGTTTTGCCTTAGGCATTAACATAGCTAATTGTTCCACAGTTAAAGTCACTCCATTTTGCTTGCATAAAAGTTGTAAAGCTAATTTCCCAGATTGATTTGTAAAAACAAACTTCTCTCCATCCATACGACCGATAAGCTCTGGCGGATAAGCAATATATTGTTGTTTAAACAAGGATTTTGTCTTGTTTGCTCCATCTTGATGAACTCCGCTCCTATGCACAAAGCAATCACTGCCCATCAAAGGCGCCTTTTCCGCAATTTCAATATGTGCCATATCTGCAACAAAACAGGCGGTATAATAAAATTGATTCATTTTTAATGGGATTGAAATCCCCGCATTATACAATGCTACAGCGACTTCAAATAAATTAGTATTTCCACACCGTTCCCCCAAACCATTTACAGTCACTTCCAATTGAGAAGCACCCGCAAAAAAGCTTTCCACGGTTGTGGCGGTTGCCATTCCTAAATCATTATGACAATGCACAGAAAGTTGAACTCGATTACCTAATCTTTCCTTCACTGCGCACACCAATTTAACAAACTCAGAAGGGCGCGTCCGTTCTACGGTATTAGGCAAATTGATAATTGTTGCCCCCGCATTCACAATTTTTTCAAGCGCATCCAAAACTTCGGGTAAATTATCCTGACAATCGCCAAAATGTTCTACGGAAAATTCAATCTCCCCTCTTGGTGGCAATAATTTTTTTGCAAGCTCGACAGAAGAAACAGCCATTTGTGTTACCTCTTCCATCGTCTTTTTTAAAACATGTTGAACCCCCAGCGAATTCATCATTAAAAAAATATTTAAACGCGGATGATTGGCTTCTTTTACGGCCTCAACCGCCTTCACAACATCATCCGGCACAGCACGAGCCAAAACACTAACAATAACATCCATCGGCGCCTTTTTAGCTAATGAACAACATGATTTAAAATCCATCTCACTAGCCGCTGGGAAGCCTACTTCAATTGCTTTAATACCCAAAGCAACCAATCGATTAAAAATCAAAGCCTTTTCCTCGTGATTCCATGGCCGACGCAGGGCCTGGCTACCATCACGCAGCGTTGTATCGTAAAAAATAGGTTGCCTCATATCTGGCATTTTATGCTCCTTCATTCATAAAAAAAGCACCCTTCCTAAAAGGGTGCTCGGTTATTCTTCTATCTTGTGAAAACGCTATCCTTTCAGGAAACTTGAGACTCCTTACCCAAAATTAGCAAAATTCGCAAGATATTTCTATTCATGGAAACGGATTTTAACATACTTGAAAAACAATGTCAACAATTTTTTACTATTATTCTGAAAAATTATATCAGTTGATTTTCCTCTTAAAATTTGGTATGCTCAAAATATGTTAAATAAAAAAGTAATTTTTGTATTTCCTGGACAAGGTTCCCAATATGTTGGTATGGGTGCAGATTTAGCCCAAAATTTTGTCGAAGCAAAACACGTTTTTGAAGAAGTTGATGAGACTTTACACCAAAATTTGAGTGCCTTGATGTTTTCGGGAGATTTAGCCGAACTCACACAAACACAAAACGCACAACCCGCAATCATGGCTGTATCCATTGCAGCTTTTCGAAGCTTAAAGGCTCAAGGGATAGAAAATCCTACTGCTCTCGCCGGCCACTCCTTAGGCGAATATAGCGCTTTATGTGCAGGAGGGGTCCTTAGCTTAGCAGAAACAACCAAATTGTTAAGGTTGCGCGGTTTAGCAATGGCCGAAGCTTGTCAAAAAGAAAATGGTGGCATGATTGCTTTAATCGGGGCCACACCGGATCAGGCCAAAGAAATTGCATCTCAAGCAAATTGCTATGTTGCCAATGATAATGCCCCTGGACAAATTATACTAAGCGGCACAGTTAAAACACTTGAACAAGCAACTGCCTTAGCCGAAAAAATGCTTATTAAACGAGTTATCCCTTTACCTGTTATGGGGGCTTTCCATTCTCCTTTAATGGCCTCTGCCGCAGACAAAATGGCACCGGCCCTCGATGCAATCAATTTTTCCGCTCCAAAGATCCCCATATATTTTAATGTATCTGCAAACATTGAAAACAATCCGAGAACATATGCTCAATTGTTAACACAACAAATTACTCACCCTGTTCGTTGGAGAGAACTTATTACAAATACACAAGGAACAGACTTTGTTGAATGTGGGCCTGGCGAAGTTTTATCCGGCTTAATTAAGCGCATTTTACCAGAAGCCAAAATCAAACAGGCTAATACTTCCGGAAACATCCGCAAGTTATTAGAGGAAGAGAAATGTTGAAATTTATCCTATATGGAACCTTACTCTTAGCCTCCACATCAGCTTGGGCAGTTTCATGTGAGCAAGCCATGCTGGATGCAGGTTATAAACAAACAGAATTTAAAATGCATGGGGAAGATACAATTGAAATTTTGTCTGAGGCTCCCCAAAAATCCACTCAGGCTTATTTAAGACACAGCCTTGATATACCGGAATGCGATATCGTCTGTATGACTCCCGGCGGATTAATTGTAGTAGCAAACAATAGCAATTATTCCGTAAACATTACAGCTAGAAACATAAAAACATGGTCCTTACACAATGGCGGGGCAATTAAAGCTGACAAGATTACAATATCCCTCGAGAATTTTATTATAGAGCCACTACAAATGGGGCCCGCAGAACCCATTGCTATACCAAAAATCAAGCAATATAATATAATGTGTGGGCTAACAAATTCAGAAAAAGCCACGATTGAGGCCCAAGAGATTACAGCCGATTGCAATCTCACAAGTTATACAGTTTTTTCAAATAATGGCTTAATAACTGCAACAAACATCAGAGCAAACGCCCACAAAAACAATAATGCTATTAGCAATGGAGACAATGAAGGTGAAGGAACAATTATTGCGGATAGAATTGAAGCAACTGGCGTTTGGCATGGTATCCTTAATTCCAAAAAAGCCACCATTCAAGCTAAACATATTTTTGCGACTGCAAAAGCCTCCAAAAACAAAAAGCTATATATGTCTGGCATATCAAATTATGGAGTTATCGAAGCCGACGATATAGAAGGCATTGGCCGAAATGCAGGCATCAGCAACTGGGGAAAAATTATCAGCGAATCCCTTGTTGGAACAAGCCATGCATCTAAGAAAGGAACTGGAATTCAAAATCTTGGAACTATACAGACTCAAACTGCCAAATGTTGCGGATCATCAAATTATAATTGCTATGTTAATACTCAATCGGGAAAAAAGGGCGAAATTTCAACAGCGGTTGAAAATATATGCGAAAAAACTGACGCCCAGGAACTTTCTGAGCGGGGAAAAAGATATATTATAGAAGCCCCCCCTCATTCTATAAAACTTAAAAAACATCAACCTACTGATCCGAAAATTGAAATAATTCACGAAATAGTAGAACGTATCGAAGCAGATGACGCCAATCAATGGACCGGGCCACTATCAAAAGAAACGTCTCAATAACCCTTTTATTTCAATAATTTTGCATTGTAGTTTAAAAAAACAAAAAAAAGTCTTGCAATTTATTTTTAAATTGGGTAAAATAGGAACTGTTCTCGTGATTGCGGGGTTGTAGCTCAGCTGGTTTAGAGCGTCTGCCTGTCACGCAGAAGGTCGAGGGTTCGAGCCCCTTCAATCCCGCCATTTATTTTAAAAAGCCCCCCAACTTGAGGGGCTCTTCTTTTTGAAAATTTTACTTGACACTAAAAAAAATTTAGATTTAAATGATGGCGGGAGAGTTGCATGTTTAAAAAATTGTGCTTCATTTCTGTTTTATTACTGGTTTCCTCAACCGCCCTTGCTTTCGGAGGCGGAGGCGGAGGCGGCGGTGGAAGTCGTAGCCGTAGTCGCTCCAGCGGAGTAGATTCTATAGGCATTCATATTGGTGGCGGAAATAGCCCAAGTCCAGATGTTACTTTTGGTTGTGATGATCCGAATGCAACTCCTGACATCTATGGAATATGCACTTGTAATGAAGGATATCAAAATGAACAAGGCGCTTGTGTTGTTGATGCCTGTCGTGATTTTATTCCTGAAGGTTGTCAAACAGAATGCAATTCTTCGGAAGGATCGGCGACCTACATTCTTTGTCATGGGACAGGCACCTGTATCAATAATTCTTGCAACTATGATCCTGTTATCGAATGTGACCAAGAATGTGGTGAATGCGAAACATGTGATACCAGCAGTGGTGTTTGTATCTCAGACGACGATCGAGAAGGTTTCTCATGTTCTATAGGCGTTTGTCAAAATGGTGAATGCATAAATTTATGTCAAAGTCAACAAGTTAGCCCTTGTATGAAATGCAATCCTGAAACAGGCGATGAGGAACCAGATTCATCCTTAGATGGCACATCCTGCGGATATGGCGCACACTTTGTTTGTCAAGCTGGATTGTGTGTATGTGATGCCTCTAAACATTATACAGCAAAAGCCGGAGTTTGTGTATGTCTAGAAAACTACTATGGTACAGCCAATACACAATGTAATCCATGTCCAGAAAATGCCTCTTGTCCTGGTGGAGAAAGCTTTAATTGTCTTAATGGATATGAAAGCAATGGCTCTGCTTGCGTATGCAATACCAACAAATATGTTGCTAATGGGCAATGTTTAGATTGTC
This sequence comes from uncultured Alphaproteobacteria bacterium, assembly GCA_905236245.1. Lineage (GTDB taxonomy): Bacteria > Pseudomonadota > Alphaproteobacteria > CAAHEQ01 > UBA3637 > UBA3637. Next base: position 9,848 of record CAJOPC010000019.1, on the reverse strand, counting down.
CAACCAACGCTACTTGTGACGGAACTAACTTTACATGTATCAATGGATATAGTGTTTCAGGTAATAGTTGCGTTTGTTCTCAAGATAAATACGTTACCGCAGGACAATGTTTAGATTGTCCAGCCAATGCCACCTGCGATGGATCAATATTTACTTGTCAAAATGGATACGAAAGTAATGGTTCTGCTTGTATATGTAATACCAACAAATATATTGCCAATGGACAATGCTTAGACTGTCCAGCCAATGCCACCTGCGATGGATCAACATTTACTTGTCAAGATGAATATGAGAATAATGGAACTGGTTGCATCCAATGTACGACGCCTGGCACTGTCTATGATCCTTTATCAAAGGCTTGCGTATGTGATACATCCAACAACTGGACAGATAATGGCAATGGAGGATGCACCTGCGCAACAAATCACAAATTAGAACAAGACGGAACTGTCTGTGCCTTGGATGCTTGCATTGCCTTACGTGCACAATATCCAAAGTGCTTAGATCAATGTACGTCTGAAAATGGAGTCGTAACAACTGCAACTTATCATACAACTTGCAGCGACGATAATGGCGATAATGACAATTGGTCTTGCAACGCAATTTCACACGTTTGCGAAAATCCATGCGCAATTGGCGAACATAACACAGATGCTTGCACGCTCTCTTGGACTGCAAATAACGGCATCTGTATTCCAGAATATGCAGATACTACAACTGCTTGCACACTAAACGAAAAAACTGGATTCTTTTGTGATGGACAAGGTCAATGTATCTGCCCAGAAGGATCCTATATAACCGATGCAGATGGCTCATGTGCCACTTGTCCTTCATCAAACAGCAATACTTTGTCCAGTGCTGAATGTAGCCAATGCCCCGATACTTGGTATCAAGAGGGAACGTGTTTTAGTTCTTGTCCAGATCCAGATACTTATTGGAGAAGCAGTGATACCGGCGCACCATGTGTTGAATGCTCTGACACAAAAAATGCAAAAACACCAATCAGCGTAGAATCTTGTGCAAAATGCAGTGGATTGCGTTATATAGAACCAAACAAGTCTGGTGGTCCAAAATGTTGGTCATGCAATCAAGACAAGACTCTCAGCGCCTATCCTTTCACAGGAAGCAAAGGTTTCCGGGGTGGATATGAAGCACGTTTACAAGAATTTATTGATTTGTGCAATTCTTGCCCCAACAGATTTTATAATACAGAAACTACTTACTGCGAGTGCTTAAACAAAGCCGGTGACAAATGTTGTAAAGTTGGAGAAATAGCACAAGGTAATGAATGTGTCTCTGCAACAGCAACTTGCACAAGTGGCACAACTTTCTACAGTTATGATGAAGGGCAATGTATCCCCTGTGGCACAGAAGGCCACAAAACCGATCGGAATGAGTGTGAGGCATGTGGCATGGTCTTTGTTACCAGTCAAGGCACTTGTTATAACAAGCCTCCAGAAGGTCAAATCATGGATAATAATGGAAATGTTTTTGATTGCACCTCGTATATTAGTGTTTTGGGGGTTACTTTAAAGAACATGTGTGATTCCTGCTCAAACCGTTTTTATTCTATCCGAGATGCAAGAACAGATTGTATCAGATGTGATGATTACCTTTCCTATCCATCTACTTTATCCGAATGTTCTAAGTGTCCGAATAGGACCTTTAATGAAGAAACTGGTTTATGCAGTTGTGGTGTAGAAAAAGAAACCGTGACTCGTATGGTCCCAGAATGGAATTCCACAACTCACTCTTTTTCAGAGCCAACAGAACAACAAGTTAGAATTTGTCCTGAGCCTGTAGAATAGCCATAGAAATCTTATTAAAAAGCCCCTAATTTAAGGGGCTCTTTTTTGAAATATTTATACTGGCATTATTGACGAACAACCAAACTCATGATGGTTTTTGCTTTGTGAGTTTCATTGTCATTTCCATTTTTCAAAAACGATCTGTTGAATATAGCCATACTTGTAGATGCTAACATTGCCACAGCCAATAAAGCTATAATAAGATCTGTTGAAAATGATTTATCTTTATCCATGGGAACCTCCTCTCTTTGTTTCGATAGGTGATATTATATACTATTTTTGTCAAAATGTCAAGCAAAAATTGACAGAATCAATATTACACATTGATTATTAAACATTAAATATCATAATCAAAAGCTACTTTAACTGATTAAAAAATTTATAGCCATATTTAAAACAAACCTTCCAAATCTCAACAAAAAAGTCCCGAAACTCGGGACTTTTCTTAAAAAACATCAGCCAAAAAATTTATTCCTCAGATACGATCTCTTCAACAGGCACTTTCTTCATTTTTTTAGATTTTTTGTTGCGTTGATTTTTACTACGCTTATTCTTTTTAATCTTACGTCCTTGTTTATCAATTTCAGAATCTGTACCAACTTCTAAAGAAGCATCGGTAATTTCCTCATGCAGGGAATCTCCTTTTTGTTCAGAAAATGCAGGCAACTTCTTTTTATCTCCAATTGGAGTTATTTCCTTTTTAGCCACAGCATTTTTGCATTTTCTTTTAGATCTTGCACGTTCTTTTGCACTCTTTCTTGAAGATTTTTTAGAATTCATACGGGCTTTTTCCACCTTAACTGCGGAATTCCCCTTCTCTTGTTTCACAGAAACTTCTTCCTCTGTTGGGCTTAAAATCCCCTCTTCTGCCCGAGCATAAAACGCCGCAGAAAAACATGCGCTAATAATACATAAACCTACAAATAATTTCATATCAAATCCTCCTTTTACAACACTATAACACGCCGCAAATTTAGTTGCAACAAAAAATTACAAAGAAATAATTTTTTTTAAAATTGTTTAATAACAACTTCCATTCCTGGCGTCGGATAGTTAAAAGCCTTTGCAGCAGAACCGCCTCGTAGACACAATTCTGTGCAAACCATCCCTTTCCAACCAGAGGATCCAGGGGCAAAAATTAGTCCACCATCTGGCACCGCAAAAATACCTGCACCAGTGGAAATTGGCAAAGCAACTCCATTAATAGACGCAATTCGTGCCGTTCCAATTAAATGGACATTCGTTTTAATATTACCATAGCCGTCCACGGAGCAAACAATGTTCTCAGGAACCGCAGGAACATCCGTGATTTGTTCTCCTAATAATGGCCAGCTGGATAAAGGCTTATCCCCATGTGCCGCCAACGAAGCAACACAAGGCGGGAACACGTCACGCGACCTAAATTGAGAGCCATCCGAAGCACATTTAACACGATAGATGGGCGCGTCTATAAAAGAAAAAGTATATCCACCAAAAACACCTATCACACGGGTTCCATTGGACAATTCTGAAACAGCCAAAAACTCTCCGGCATTATTGAAACGCGCAGAAAGCTCATCCTTTCGTGGAGCTGTATTATGATAAACAATATGTTTTGATTTCAAACGAGAATTTTGAGCTAATTGAGCAACAACAAAACCTGTTTCAACCGTATTAAAGGGGTGAACAGAAAGATTTTTAATCATCGGAAAATCCAAACCATTTTTGATAAACTCTTCTACAAGACGGCGATTAACCTCTGAAAATGCTAAATCATCAACGCCTGTTTTTTCCCCATAATCTGCAATAAAATCAATGTAAATAGTCATAGCAACTCCTTTCTGGCGGCGGATTATAACACATTTAAAAAGTGCTGTCAACGAATAAAACCATTTTGATATTCAATTTTTTATCATTGAAAGTTAAAAAAAACTAGTATACAAGCGGCAAACTAAAAGAAACAGTTTAAATTTTTTATTGATTTTTTTGCAAAAATATGGTATAATTCCCCCACTCGTGCGAAAAATTGACAAAAATTTTTAAATAACATGGGAAATCAAAGGATGCAAGTGACAAACAGGGTATACGACATAGATGAGCACGTCATTGGCGAAACCATTCAAAACAATGGTCGAGTCATTGTTTATCAACACATTGATGATGGCGAATATACCTCTCAAGTGCGGATTTACCAAGGCATTAATCTTGCAGAACTGACAAAAAGAACCGATCGCGGGGGTTTTGTAAAAACAATTTATGATGCCGATAATAATCCCGTTTCCATAATTGAAGTAAACGATCAAGGGCAATTACTTCAAATGCAGCTTTTTGATAAAAAACACAGAAAAACTACTTACAGTTTCGTTTATGATGCATACAGCAACCTTGTAAAACAATTATCTCAACCCAGCAGAAAGATCTTGCCTTCTATTACGGAATATTGGCTCGATCCACCTAAAACAACCTATTTTTCAAGATGGAATGGAAATGCCCTCAGATATGAAGAAGGAACCCCGGACAGCACTAATGAATACGACGGCATCACAAAGGGCTATTTTAAAAATGACAAAATTAGCTTGGTTATAGCAAGGGATGCTCACAAACGCCCTAGACATATTGAAAAATATCAAGATGGAAATATTCATCAAGAGTTGTTTTTAAGACAAAATGGAAAATTAAGTTCCAAAACGCTCTATGACTTTCACCGAGAAGGAATGATGGACATTAGGACAACTTACACAGAAACCTATGATCCTGCGAGCAAAATTCAAGAAACAAGCAGTCGCGAAAGACACTACCAACCGGCCAATGTCCTTCGTGCAGAAATATTTCAATTTAACGGACAACTGATTTCAAAAACTTTTTACATTAGAGATGCACAAAATCAGCTGGTAAGCAGGATCGTTTGTGAATACAATGCTCAATATCAATGCGTTAAAGAAACACATCATAACGCGAGAAATGAAATTCAAAAAGAAATTTTATACGAATACAACACCGCGAGGAAATGTATAGATAGTTATCAATTAATAAATGGGAAATGGATGTCAACTAAAAATCCCAAAAAGGCAATCTCGCCAACTGTATTAAACTCTATAATGAACTCTTTGTTATCCCCTGCCCGATTAGCAACCACAAACAACAAAGGCTCCGCTCCTTTGACTCCGGCCGCACTAAAACAATTAAACATAGGAGGAAGAAAATGACACAAACCACTTCTACTGCCATTTATGAAAATCTCTCAAATAATCGTTTAACACATCTAGATTTATACAAAGATGGTCCGATTGAAAATCTCAACCTTCTAACTCTTATACTTCAAAAGGGCAATACCAGTCTACGCTCTTTATGTTTAGATAAATTTAATGCTGAGCCCTCAGAGCTTGTCAGTCTTATTGATTCGCTCAGAACAAATAACACTTTAAGCTCTTTAACATTTAACCGTGTTCCAATAACTGAATCTGTTCTTACTTCTTTATCTGAACTATTAAAAGAAACCCAAACCATTCGACAACTGGGGATTAGAAGTGCAGGACTAACAGATGAAAGCATTCAAATTTTAGCTCCTGGCTTACAGCAAAACACCTCTTTGGTAAGCTTGGATTTAGCTGGAAATGATATTCAATCCAAAGGCGTAGAAACTCTTTCTCAATCTATTGCGAAACATCCCTCTTTATCAGCACTCAATTTAGGAAATAATGATATATCCGACGAAGGAGTTAATGCTTTAGCTAGCAACATTTTACCAAATACTCCATTAAACTTTATATCAATTGACACAAATAAGTTAAGTGCAGAAGCAATCACAATTTTAGTAAGTCGTTTAAGACCTAAAAGAGGCAATCTTGTAAATATGGAAGGCCCTAAAATGGATCCCGCTATTTTTATAAAAACGCTTCAACGAAACTAATCCTACGAAGGAAGTAACCATGACTCAATTTATACGTAATATTTGTTCGGAATTAGAGAGAAACGATCCAACACTCACGTCTCTAACCATTGAAAGCAGCATTATTTATCAAATGGATTTGCCTATTTTTTTCCAATCATTAAGGCTTAATAATGTGATAAAAGATCTAAGTTTTTATGGCGTGCATTTCGGATTATTAACGCACGGCCAAAGAAGTCCAAAAAGATGTATCCATGCTTTAGCTAAAATCATTTCTCAAAGAGGTTCTCATCGCCCGCCCGTAGAATCACTCACCTTTTGGAAAAATGAATTGGATTTAGAAGATATGCAGATTTTGACTACTGCTTTAAAAACTTCGTCATCTATTAAATTCCTTCGTTTTCTCGGCGAAACTGGCTTAAATACGCAAACCATTAAGTTATTAGCCAACGCTTTAAAGGGAAATAAATCTATTGAAGGGCTTCATTTAATTGGAGAAAACATCAAAGATGAAGGTGCAATAGCTTTGGCCTCTGCTTTGGAGCAAAACTCGGCATTAAAGCATTTAAAATTACTTTTCACAGGGATTCGCAGCCCTGGCATAACAGCAATTGCCAATGCTTTGACTAAAAATACAACCCTAACACATCTCGATTTACAAGGAAATAGATTTAACAAAAAGTTATGGGAGTCAATAGATCAAAGATTAGAGTTCAATTACCAGTTGGATCAAGCTATGCATAGATCTCTTCGGTTCGTTATGGTCCAAAAGGAATTATCAATAGCCCAAAAAAGAGCTTTGCATAAATTAAAGCAACAAAAGCCCTCTATTCGCATTATTGATGAACTTCCTCTACCCCAAGCTGCCGGAAACTTGAGGTAATTTATCTCTTGTAAAATAAAAAAAATTATATAGCAAATTTAGCTTGACAGTTTGCTGTTTTTCTGATATTTCTATTCCCAATAGGGGGAAAAAGATGCTCCGCATTGGTGCGTTCATAGTTTTTTTAGCTTTTACCATTGCCATGTTTTGTTTTGGAATATGCACTTGGTTGAATAAAAGCAATGCCTTTGAAATTTTACAACAAATCCAACGGAACGCTTTACTGATTGCTCCGGAATTGAAAAAAGAAAACCCTTCTTTTGAAGCCCGCACATTTCTCATTAACAACCACTATTCGACAACCTGTGATGTTATCCAAGGTTCTCCTTTTTTTTATTGCACTGTTAAGAACTTAAAACCTTCACTTTGTCGTGAGATCCAAAAGATTAATTGGCTGTCTCCTACAACAACAACCCCTACGGATTGCACTTATGCAACAGAGCTAACTTTTACTTTTTCGCCTAATCTAGATGGATCAGGAGAAAAGTGCCAAAAAGACGAAGATTGTATAGATTGCGGCATATGTATGCCACAAGGTGTGTGTGCAGACAAATGTGTTAAGGATAACACTATCTGTGCAATTGATAGAGTTCTTAATACTCCTAGTTATCAAAAAAATGGAGAGTATGCAAAAATTTGCTGTCTACGCGATCATGTATTAGACGGATTTTGCTATCAACGTTTACAATTTGACAATGAACTGAAACGCGATTTGGGCTGTTCTGTCGACACGGACAAATGCTGTCTTCCTGGGGAATTCTTTGGTAAAGATGGTTGCTATTCTTGCACAGACACAGAACCACGTATCGATTCCTCTATACACAATGAACAAATGGGAAATCCGGGAGGTTTTTGTTCCAACCGTGTTCGCGCAGGTCTTTACAGCTATTTGGAAAACTGTCCAGATCCTCTGCAAAAACGTTCGGCAAAAGGCATTTGCCAATGTCCTGCGGAAAAACCTCTTATGGATGAAAAAGGACTGTGCTATACTTGCGGAGAAGCACCTCATACCGCCTTTGTAGAATATGGCCTGGATAATGCAATTCAAGTAGCAGCCTCATGCAATAGATTTTATCAAGAACCCTATGCCTATAAATGTCCACCACAAACTGTTTCTATCCAAAACAGCTGTGTTTCATGTGAGCTAGTCACACCAGATCAATTAAAATCAAAGTATTTATGTGACGCTTGTCCATTAACTAAATGGGAAGGAAGAAACTATATCAATGGATACTGCAAATGCCAAGACGGATACGTCTTTGAGGGCGGCCGCTGTATACAACAACGTAATACTGTCGTAACAAATTAGAATTTTTCTATATCTTCCTGTAAAATGGACATATTCCAGTCATAGGAAATTTCTCCATCATCAGAGTTTTTATAGACAACACCAATAAATTCTTTACCAACATAAACTTCTGCTGGAGCATCATGCCCCGTTCCTGGACGAAGCACAATCTCCGGATTCCAAAAAAGTTGTTGTAAATAAGTTTGAATTTTTTCTAATTCTTCAGAGGTCAGCTGCATTTTTATACCTTTCTTTTTGTTCCACTTTGTGCTATTATACACGCATGCAACGAAAAAAACAAGCTTTTTCAGAAAAAATATCTATTGCCCCCATGCTAGATTGGACCGATCGGCATTTTCGATATTTTATGCGTCTCATTACCCAACATGCCACACTATATACAGAAATGGTTGCAGCTCCTGCCCTTATTTTGGGTAAAAAAGATCAATTGCTCCAATACAATGTTGAAGAACACCCCGTGATTTTACAAGTAGGTGGCTCTGATCCAAAACAAATGGCTTTATGTGCAAAAATGGCCTCCGAGTATGGATATGACGGGATCAACATTAATGCAGGCTGTCCAAGCTCGCGTGTTCAGTCCGGTCGTTTTGGTGCTATCCTAATGAAATCTCCTGAATTAGTTGCAGAATGCATAGCCGAAATGAAGGCAAAATCCCCCCTGCCCGTTTCAGTTAAAACACGTATTGCTTTAGAAGGGACAGAAGATGGTTTTCAAGCGCTTTTACATTTTGCCGATCTAGCACAAAAGGCAGGATGTTCTCATTTAATTGTGCATGCACGTAAAGCAAAACTCAACTGGTCGCCCGAAGACAATCGCAAACGATTACCTCTTGACTATAACACCGTCTACAAACTTAAAAAATCTTTTCCGGATATGCCTATTTCAGTCAATGGCAACATCCTAACATTAGATGACGCCCAAAATCATCTGAATCATGTAGACGGAGTCATGATTGGCCGTGTGGCTTATGGAAATCCATATTTAATGAAAGACATCGATAAGCGTTTTTACAACGATAATCATCCTTTTCCTACACGCACAAAAATTCTGGAATTAATGATTCCTTATATACAAAGAAATCAACCATATTTAAATGTTATTTTACCACATTTGATGGGTTTGTTTCATGGGACTTCCGTTTCCAAAACATATAAACAAACACTCAATAATCGCAACTTGGAAGATGTTATTTCTTTTTTATCCGCTTTGAAGGCGTCACAATCCCTGTAGAGACAACCATTTTAAACGCATCATCCACACGCATATCAAGTTCTTTGACTTCCTTTTTAGGTATATAGAGCATAAAGCCGGAAGTCGGGTTTGGTGTTGTCGGCACAAAAACAGTTACCATATCGTCTGGCAACAAGTCATAAAAACCTTCATAAACAGGTGCCGTCAAAAAAGCCACCGTCCATACGCCTTTGCGTGGATATTCAACTAATACAGCTTTACGAAAGGCACTTGTGCTCCCCTGTCCCAACAAAGTTTCAAATAGCTTTTTCAACGCCGAATATACGCCAGAAATAATCGGCATTTTTTCTATCATCCGTTGACCAATACCCATTAACCAACGTCCCATAATATTTGTGGTTAGCATACCAACCATCACCAAGAACAACAGTAATAACAAAACTCCTAAACCTGGCAAACCATAGGGCAAATAAGTTTCTGGATTATATTTTGCTGGAATAAAGCGTATAACAGAACTATCAACCCACTTAAACAACTCAAGAGCCAAAAAGAGAGTAATCGCTACAGGAGCTGTTATTAAAATACCGGTAAAAAAATATCTTTTCAATGTATGTTTATGTTTTTCGTGTTCCATGATATCTCCTTTTCTTTACTAGTTTAAGTCAAGCCAACAAAAAAATCAAACTTTTTCTTGACAAGAGCGTAAAAAAGGGGTAGAAAGAAAACAAACAAAACAGCAAAGGAGATTTTATGTGTAGAAATATGCTAGGCAGCATGCCCCCCCCCAG
>CAJOPC010000018.1 GCA_905236245.1 uncultured Alphaproteobacteria bacterium | reverse complement strand
TTATGGTGGTTCGAATGTTGTTCGCTCAAAAAGCACTTATTTTTGCAAACATTCGAACTCTTGATTTGATAAATACTTGATTTTAAATCATTTCATATTTTTGAGGCTGTTTGGAACCCTTACCGATATTCGAACATTTTTTTTGCGCAGAAAAAATTTTTCTAAAAAGTATTGTAGTTTATAAAATAATATGCTAAAGTCTTATGGTAATGAGTTTTGAACGTTCTTTTATGAAAGGAATTCTTATGAAGAAAATTATGTTGTTGGGAGTTGCCTGTTTGCTTGCTGGATGCGTTTCTTTGGAGAAAGTTTCTGAAGAAATGAATACAAAGTGGGCGGGGCGTTCCTATGACGAATTTGTGATGGAAAATGGTGCAGCTAAAACAAGCCATACACTATCAAATGGAACAACAATGTATTCATGGGAAAAAGAAGGTGTTGACTCCTATTACAACGGAGGTTATGGGGCTAGTAGTAAAAGGGACTATATCACAGTACATTGTACATTAAATATTTTGGTCGATAAAAATAACAACATTAAATCTATTAAAGCTAGTGGACATCCTGGGGTCTGTCCTCGTTCATAAATTAGTTCCCATTATGCACAGAATTGCCCGCCATAGAGTACAGAGAGCCTAAAAAGGCTCTTTTTTCTTTTAAAATCAAGCATTTATACTTGTTCGAACTCAAATTTCTAAAAAACACATCAAAAATTGATCAGTTCGAACCAATAAAATTTAAATCCTTTGTTTATCAATAAGTTATGCTTGTTCGAATCCTCTACCCATCCCAGACTCTCTCACAGAAATTAATGATATTTTAATTATACTATTATTAGTAAAATTTTGAGAAGACATAGAGGCTGTGTAAAATATAACTATAAGGATAACCAAATGGCAAAAGCAAAAAAAATAACAGCCGAGGCCCGGAAAATTAAAGCCTATAAAGAATTGTTGAAAATAGCAAAAGAGGGGTCTTTTGATGTTCATTTCACACTTAATGGGTTGTATGGAAAAGGTAAGACTCTGCCATTAAATTGTTTAGATCCGATAACACACAGAAGGAATCGACAACTTGCTTTGAACGAAACTTTGTGTCGTTTAGCTCAGGGTAATCCTGCGAACAGCATTGCGCGCCTGGAAGAAGAAAAGCGTATTATTCAATTGGTTCTTGCGGCGGGAGCCAATCCAAATTGTTCCTCCCCTTATGGGATGCCGGACGAATCTGTTCTTAATTCCTTTATCTACTACAAAAAAGCCTATGGGGCATTGGAAGTTGCAAAGGCAGATAGTTTTGTACGTCCGAAAACACTAGATAGAACTTTTAATGCATTAGCATGTTCGTTGGATTATTATTTGGAGGATGGCCAACTGTTCCCGAATTTTTGGGATACAGAGGAAGAATATAATTTATATAAACATGATGTGGCGGACAAAATAGAGTTGGTATATGTTTTGTTTGACAAAGGGATGGAACCGGACAATCCTCAACTTCGTAAATCTTTACAGCCACTTTACGAGGAAGAAAAAGAAAGACGGGCGAAAAATATATCGAGACAATCTGGCCACGCCCCTAAAGGCAGATGGACCGGAAAAACCCGGTAAATATACAAAAGAATTCATTTTGCCAAAAAAATCAAGGTGTTAAAATGGAGGCCCATTGCATTTTTGTATATACTAGTGTATCCTTTATGCGGGAATAAGGAAAATGCGCGCTATACAAAAAAATATTCGCTTGTTTAAGTTGGACGCCTTTTTCGGCGTTTGGCCGTTGAGCGCGTTGGCGATTGTTTATTTTCAGCAAATTACGCACTCGTATGCGTTGGCAATGCTGGTGTGGTCAGTCTCTAATTTAGTCCAAACATTTAGTGAAATTCCAACGGGCATTTATTCGGATAAAATCGGGCGAAGAAAGACATTGATTATTGCCTCCGTCACAAGTGTATGGGGATTCTTTCTTTGGGCGTTGGCCGGACAATTGCAACAAATGTGGCTTTTGTTTGTCGGAGCGGCATTTTGTGGTTTAAGTGATTCATTTGTGTCCGGCACTAATGAAGCCCTCATGTATGAAACGGTGGAGGAGTTGCACCAAAAAGAAAAATTTTCCCTTGTCTATGCAAGCTATAAATTTTGGGTGCAAGTCGGATTGGCCGTTAGTGCGTTGGCCGCAACGATTTTAACCTATTTCTATTCGCTACAAGTGGTGGCTTGGATATCAGTTGTGCCTATTTCCGGACATTTAATTGCGGCCCTTTTGTTTGTGGAGCCAAAGCGCACAAAAACGCGAAAAAGGACAACTTCGTGGACGCATTTTGTTATCGCATTTCGGCAATTATGGCGCAATAAAAAGCTACGTTTTTATGCCGCGTTAACAATTGTGGACGACTCGGTTGGGGCGGCCTTTGTGCGGATTGAGTCCGCTTACTACAATGTTTTGGTTAAAACGTGGGTGGTTAATATTGTTAGGCTTGTAAAACAAATTGCCGGCATGATCGGCTTTGCCGTTGTACCGTTTTTTAAGAAGTTTGGTAGTGTGAGATGCTTTTTCTCGGCCCTGACATTGGCCGAAGTATTACGCGTGATAGCTTTGTTGCTAGATAATATTTTTTCGCCGTTTATTATGGCGTTTAGAAAATCTTTATGGGGCGTGTCTCACACAGCGCAAACAGATATTTTGCAACAGGAATTTTCTGCCGATCAACGGGCAACTATGCAATCTATTATTGCGCTGTTAAAAGGAATTTTAGGTGCGGGCATGTTGTATCTATTCGGCGTGATTGCAGATGTGTATAATCCGAAAATGGCGATTTGGGTGGCTTTGTATGCTAAAATTGCCATCTTGCTGATGTCATTTTATATCTTGAAGAAAAAGAAGTCGGTTTAAATCAGGCATATTTAAACCGACCTTTGAACGCGACAAGGCAGTATACGCTGATGATTAAAGAAAGGAATTGTGCAACGATAATGGCTGCCCATATTCCATTGACACCAAAGAAAATTGGTAAAACGACGACGCACAAACATTCAAAAACAAATAAGCGTAATGTCGAAATAATGGCGGATACAACGCCGTTGTTTAGGGCGGTGAAAAATGCTGAAGCAAAGATATTGAAACCAACCAATAAGAACGATATTGCATAGATTCTTAATCCGTGTGTGGTCAAGTTGAGTAAGTTTTGATCGTAGCTGACAAACAAAATAGCCAAAGAAGGAGCTAATAATTCTGCCAATAAGAGAAGAATAATTCCGGTGCAGCAAATGAGCTTTAAACTTTTTTTAAATAAATTTTTTAATTCTTGATAATTTTTGGCGCCAAAATGATAACTAATGAGGGGTGCGCAGCCCGAGTTATATCCCAAAAAGGCGGCCAAGAATATAAAATGAATATGGTGAATAATACTATAGGCAACGACACCACTTTCTCCCATAATTCGAAGGAGTTGGTAATTATACAAAGACCCCACAAAAGAGGCCGAAATATGGCTGATAAATTCACTCAATCCGTTGGTATATGTTTGTATCAATGGGGCCCATTTAAATTTTGTTTTACCAAGTTGCAGGAGGCTGCTGTTCGGAAAAATGAAATAGAATAAAGGGGTGAGCCCGCCGAAAGCATGGCTGATAACGGTTGCCCATGCGGCACCAGCTATGCCCCAATGAAAAATTGCAATGAAGATGAAATCTAATAAAACATTGGTAGCTCCGGCCAAAACAGTAATTAAAAGACCTAATTTAGGCTTTTCTGCGGCGATTAAAAAAGATTGAAATAAAAATTGCAAAGTAAGAAGGGAGATGGCCGGGATAATAATATATCCGTAAGTTAAACAATCTTGTGTTAGGAGGGGTTCTGTGTTCAAAAGCACCAAAAGCGGTTTTAATAACAACATACCGCATAAGCCCAAAAAAACACCAATGATAAGGGTGCTATAAACAATTAGAGAAAAGATTTTATTGGCTTGAGCCTTTTTCCGTTCGCCTAAGGTTTTGGCAACTAAGGCGCTTCCTCCTGTGCCAACCATAAAACCAAATGCCCCAAGCACCATGGAAAAAGGAAAGACAACGCCGACGGCAGCAAAGGCTGTGGATCCCACAAAATTTGAAACAAACAATCCGTCAACAATGCTGTAAATAGAAATAAAAATCAGCATTACAATCGACGGTGCAGTAAAGCGTAGCAACTTTTGATATGTAAAGTGATCTGATAATTGAATGTCCATACAACAAAACCCATAACTTGTTTGAAAGGATACTGTATATTCTTTTTTTTGATAAGTCAAATAGCATTTATTGACTTTTTTATAAAAAATCAGGAAAATAGCAAGAGAGATTTTAATAAAAAGGGCGGTTTAGGATGACACTTTGGTTTATTATTATGTGGATGGTCATATTCCTTTTAGGGATATCTGTGGTGTATTTGAGTGTCAAGATTCCCCAACTTTTAAAATCCGGAACAAAGACCAAAAAAGGAAAGTTAAAAAGATTTGGGATAGGACTTTGTGTTGTGATGGGTTTTATGGGCATTATGAGCCATCAAATTGATTTGATAAATGCGGCCGTATGTATCCTTTATTTGGCAATGATTTGGGCTGTAAGTGATATGCTTTTTTGGATTTTAAAAAAAGTTTTTCACCGTTCTTTCAAACGTTATTATGCTGGGTGGATAGCTATTGTTTTGACATCCCTTGCGTTAGGTGCAGGATGGTATTTGAATCATTATGTTGCACTAACTCATTACGAACTAACAACCCAAAAAGATGTTCCAGCTTTAAAAATAGCTATGATTGCGGATGTTCATTTAGGCACAACTTTTAATGCGGAAAAGTTTGCCAGACATTTAAGAAAAATCCAAAAACAAAACCCGGATATTGTAGTTGTGGTCGGTGATTATGTTGACGATGACACCAAAAAAGGCGAGATGATACGGGCGTCTTTCAGCTTGGGACGAATGAAGACAAAATATGGTGTTTACTTTGTGCTCGGAAATCATGATAAAGGGTATTATGCTGCAAAGCGTCGCGGTTTTTCCAAACAAGAGTTAATTGATACTTTGAAACAAAATGGTGTTCATGTGTTGCAAGATGAAACAGTTTTGGTGGCGGATTCTTTTTACATTGTTGGGCGCAGGGATTTTTCAGAAACAAAAGAGCGGCATAAGCGGCGAAAAAAAATGACCGACTTGGTGGAAAGTCTTGATCGGAATAAATACATAATTGTGTTGGATCATCAACCGGCAGATTTTGAAAATCAGGCGGCGGCAAAAGTGGATTTAGTTTTGTCCGGCCATACACATGGCGGCCAATTATTTCCGTTTAATCAGGTCGGCAAATGGATCGGGGCCAATGATTTCATATATGGGCACGAGCGTCGAGATGACACGGATTTTATTGTGACCTCGGGCATTTCTTCTTGGGCAATCAAGTTTAAAACTGGCACAAAATCGGAATTTGTTATTATGGATATAAAAGGAAAATAACGGTGGATATCGTTTTAGAAAAAGAACGGGGCATCACGAAGCATAGCTTTTTTTGTAAATTGGAATCAAAGACAAATAAGGTAAAAATTTTAAATGCTGACCAGTCTCCTTATCAAAAAGGATGGCATCAATATGCTCCATTTGAGAGTTTTGATGGCCGGCGTTGGCAACGAACGCGCCCCGGTATTTATGATGGGAAGGCGTTTTCTTTTAATGTGTCCAAGGGCGTAAAGTATGCTTGTTGGTTTCCACCGTATGATATGAAGCGTATGGAAAAGATTTGTGCGGCCTTTCAAAAAATAGGAAAGAGCGGATTCTTTTTGGGAAATCAAAATAAAAAAACAATTGTTTTAATGGCGGGGCAACATCCTGGTGAAACAATGGGAATTTATTTTTTGGAGGGAATTTTAAAACATCTGGATCCAAAAAATAATTTTTCTTTTTTAATTTTTCCATATATGAACAAAGATGGAATTCGGGAAAAAAATCACAGGTTGACACCGGACGGAATAGACCTTAACAGAGATTGGAAAAATCCAAATAATGCGCTGTTGCAAGATATTAAAAAACAAATAGAAGCTGTTCCAAATCTTTATGCCGTGATAGATATTCATGGTGATGAAGTATCGCAAAAAGATTATGTTATTTATAATAAATATTTTCAAAATTCTTTTTTAAAAAAGTGTTGTCAAGCGTCTGGGTTTTCGTTAGTAAAAAGGTCTTCCGCTTTTAAAAAATTTATTAAAAATCTTATTCGTCAACACAAAATTGTTTGGCTAAAAGGTCAAGCCGCCAGAGACTTTTTTGAAAAGAAAGGCGTGCTGGCCATTACGGTTGAATTGAGTGCTGCCAATAATACACCAGAATCATGTATTCAAAAAGGTGCACAATTTTTCCAAAAATAATTAAAGGTTTGTCGCTTTTAAACAGATGTTTTCTGTTGAATTTTTTCTAAATTTATGCTATAACAAAGGCGTTATAAAAAGAAAGGTTTAACATGAGTCAATTTTTTGATTATTTAAAAGAGCGCGGTTATGTATATCAGGTAACCAATGAAGAAGAAGTGAGAAAAGGTATTGACGGAGATAAACCGATAACTTTTTATTTAGGCATTGATCCGACGGCAGATAGTTTGCATATTGGTCATTTTTTTGCCCTTATGATGTTTAAATTATTACAACGTCAAGGACACCATGGTATTCTGGTGATTGGCGGCGCAACGGCTTTGGTTGGCGATCCAACCGGTAAGTCTGATATGCGTAAGATGATGACAAAAGAGGCGGTGGCCCACAATGTGGCGGAAGTTAAAGAATTGGCCAAACGTTTTATTAAAACAGATGGTGATAATCCTGCTTTGATTTTGGATAACTCCGAATGGATCAATATACATAGTTATGTAGATTTTTTACGTATGGTTGGTGTGCATTTTAATGTGGCCAAGATGTTGGCCTCCGAGGCTTATTCAAAACGGATGGAAAATGGCGGCCTAACATTTTTGGAAATGGGTTATATGTTGATGCAGGCCTATGATTTCGTATATTTGAATCGCAAATACGGATGTTCTTTGGAAATTGGTGGTTCCGATCAATGGGGCAATATTGTGGCCGGCACAGAGCTTAGCCGCAAGATGAACATCCACGACGAAGGAAAATCACATGAAGATCGTCCGGATACATTTGGTTTGACTTGTCCGTTATTGATGACCAAAGAAGGTAAAAAAATGGGCAAAACCGAAGCGGGCACTTTATGGGTGGCGCGCGATAAAACGACACCGTTTGCCTTTTATCAATACTTTTACAATGTGCCCGATGAAAACACGGATATGTTGTTGAAATTATTTACAGATATTCCAACGGCAGAAATTGAAGCGCTTTGCAAAGAAGATATTGTTGCCGCAAAACGTCGCATGGCATTTGAAGTGACTAAATTGGTACATGGCGAAGAAGAAGCTAATCGTGCCGTGGAAGCCGCCAAAGCTTTGTTTGCACAAGGGACAGACATGACGGATGTGCCGTGTGCTAATTTAGACAAGGCCGCTTTGGGTTCTGGTATCGGTATTTTGGACTTGGTGACACAAGTTGGCTTTGTTCCATCCAAAGGAGAGGCGCGTCGTTTGATTCAACAGAGCGGTTTGTCCTTAAATGGGGAAAAAGTTGCTGCGCCAGAGATGCAGGTGACAGAGGCAAATATAAAAGATGGTGCGCTTTTATTACAAAAGGGGAAAAAGAATTTTTTGCGCGTTATTGTGAAATAAAAGGATTTGTATGTACGAAGACAAGACAGTTGAAGATCGTTATTTAAGTAACTTTACCCCTCAAGAAAAGAAAGTATTTGTTCGCCATATGGAAAGGGAACAAGAGTTGTTTTCAGAGTATCAAGTAAAACTGGACACTTTGATGGCAGAAGGATCTTCTGCTATTTTCAGAAATAATGATCCCAGCGCGCCAACATCGCCGCTGGCGTTAAAATATATTTTGAATCGGATTGCGGCTAATGATCCCAGAGATACCGCCTTTGAGTTGGGAGAAATAGATGGTATTAAGGGCGATCAATATGCTTTACAAATTGCAAAAGCTTTTCGGACAAATACAGCCTGCACAACGGTTATTTTGAACAATATTGGTTTGACGGACAAAGGAATGTTGCCAATTTTGAGCACATTGAGAAAAAAGGAATTATACTTGCTTGATATTAGTGGTAATCCGATAACAGATAGGTCTTTTCTTGCCATAGAGCGCATTTTTAAAAATCCGCACAATATGTGGCATTGTGTCAGATTGGGGACGGTGGATTTAAATCCAGAGCGGACTTTATCATTTAAGAAAAATCCATATATTTCATTTAGTTATAGAAAACCAAATGGAGCACTCGGCCTTTTTAGCGCACAGCCCTTTTTACGATAAATTAGTTTATTCTAACACCGCTTTAATACGACGGACACCTGCGGAAGAAGATTCTTCTTTCAAGATGCGGAAATGTCCTAAATCGCCCGTGTTTTGAGCGTGGGGGCCGCCGCATACTTCCTTGGATACTGTGCCGATTGTGTAAACCTTGACCTTTTCGGCATCATACTTATGGGTGAACAAACCCAAAGCGCCTTCGGCTTGAGCTTCGGCCAAAGTTTTTTCTTCACAAACAACAGGAATCTTTTGCCCGATAACTTCGTTTACTTTTTCTTCCAAATACTTTAATTCTTCCGGCGTCATCTTGCGATCAAAAGAAAAGTCAAAACGCATACGTTCCGGCGTAATATTACTCCCTTTTTGGCAAACTGTTGTGCCAAACATTTGACGCAAAATCGCCTGCATAATATGTGTGGCTGTATG
Source organism: uncultured Alphaproteobacteria bacterium (assembly GCA_905236245.1). Classification (GTDB taxonomy): domain Bacteria; phylum Pseudomonadota; class Alphaproteobacteria; order CAAHEQ01; family UBA3637; genus UBA3637. The sequence continues at coordinate 9,028 of CAJOPC010000018.1, read as the reverse complement.
GTAATGAGCAGATTTTTCCGAGTGGTCAGCCAAGCCGCCTTTGAATTTTTGTTCGGCGCCCTTACGGGATAATTCTTGGTGAGCTTCATAACATTTGTTAAAGCCAGCCACATCCACTTTGATATTGTGTTCGGCCGCAATTTCCTCGGTGAATTCCAATGGGAAACCATAGGTATCGTATAAATGGAAAGCCGTTTCGCCATCAATCTGTTCATTTTGAATATGGGTTAAGACCTTATCCATTTCTTTCAGACCGGCATTGATTGTGCGGTTAAAGAGTTGTTCTTCTTTTTCTAATTCCGCCACAATGAAAGCGCGATTGCGCTCTAGCTCGGGATAATATTTTTTGTATTTTTCAATAACCGGTTCGGCCAATTTGGATAGGACAAAATCATTGACCTCTAATTTTTTAAGATTGCGGATGGCAATACGAATTAGACGACGCAACACATATCCTTGATCGGTGTTGCTTGGCGGAATTCCGCGATCATCTCCCAAAACAAATACAGCCGAGCGGAGGTGATCCAAAATCTTGCGGAAAGGTACCAAATTTTCAGCATATTTTTTACCACTGATTTCTTCTAATTTTGTGCGGCAACCTTCAAATAGTTCCGTCATAAACACGTCGCCTTCACCATTTAAGAAAGCGAGTGTTCTTTCCAACCCCATACCGGTGTCCACATTTTTTTGTGTCAAAGGCGTTAAAGAACCATCTTTGTGTTTTAAGTATTGCATAAACACGTCGTTCCAAATTTCCGTGTATTTACCACAGTTGCAAGACGGATTGCAATTCGGACCGCAAGCAGGTTTGCCGGAATCAATAAACATTTCGCTGTCCGGACCACAAGGACCCCCGTCAGCAAGTCCCCACCAGTTGTCTTCTAAAAAGAAAATCTGATTATCATTTAATCCTTGAGCGCGCCAAGCAGCAGCAGCTTCTTCATCTTTTGGCGCATTCGCATTTCCAGAAAAACAAGTGACAGCCAACTGTTCTTTTTTAAAGCCAAGTTTTTGGGTTAAAAATTCAAAGCTCCAAGCAATCATTTCGTTTTTGAAATAATCACCCAAAGACCAGTTTCCCATCATTTCAAAAAAAGTTAAATGGCAATGATCGCCCACTTCGGCAATATCATTTGTGCGAATACACTTTTGGATATTGGTGATGCGTTTGCCGCCCGCATGTTTTTCACCCATTAAATAAGGAACTAATGGTTGCATGCCGGCCGTTGTGAATAAAACGGTTGCGTCATTGTCTGGTAATACGGAGGCCGAAGGAACTTCGGTGTGCTCTTTTGATTTAAAGAAGTCTATCCATAAATTGCGCAATTCGTCATAAGTCATTGTCATATAAATTCTCCTTTTATTTGAAATTGCGCCTATTTTAGCAAAAAAGCCCTTGAAAGTCAAGGCATTTGACAAATACAAAAAACATGTATAAAATAGCCATCGCAAAAACAAAAGAAAGGACAAAAAATGCGTAAATTATTAGTTATTGGAACGGCGTTGGCTTTGGCGGCTTGTGGCACAACAGCAAACACCTCTAATACGTCATTGAATACATGTTTAACACAAAAAGCATATGCTGCTTTAAATGATGGAACTTTGTTGACAACAGAAGTTAAAACATTGGCACAAAATATTTCCTCTGCTTGTTTGAAAAAATTGGCTTTGGAAAAAGCTGGCTTGAACGAAGAATCTGTGACAGCCGCTACAAATGTATTGACAGCCTTAAGAGCTGCTAAAGGCGAATAATTGCTTTGCTTTAAGAAAAACCCCGCTTTTGGCGGGGCTTTTTGTTGAGATAGAGGAATGTTATTCAACCTCTGTGGCGGCGTCATGATCGCCGACAATCATATCCTTAGAGATATCTTTGGCATGATCGCGGATGGCCTTTTCCAATTCGGCCGCTTCTTTGGTGTGTTCTTTCAACCAAGCTTTGGCGGCTTCACGACCTTGACCGATACGCTCGTCTTTATATGAGAACCAAGCGCCCGCTTTTTCCACTAATCCGGCCTTGATACCCAAGTCGATCAACTCGCCCATCTTAGAAATACCTTCTCCATACAAAATATCAAAGTCAACCGTCTTAAACGGCGGGGCAACTTTGTTTTTCACAATCTTAACACGGGTTTGGTTGCCGATAACATCTTCGTGATCTTTCACGGAGCCAATGCGGCGAATATCCATACGCACGGAGGCATAGAACTTCAGGGCATTACCGCCGGTTGTTGTTTCCGGATTACCAAACATCACGCCAATCTTCATACGAATTTGGTTGATGAAGATGACCAATGTATTGGCCCGAGCTACAGAAGCCGTCAATTTGCGCAAAGCTTGGCTCATCAAGCGAGCTTGTAATCCCATGTGGGAATCGCCCATGTCGCCTTCTAATTCTGCCTTAGGAACTAAGGCGGCAACGGAGTCCACCACCAATACGGAAAGTGTGCCAGAACGCACCAAAGTATCAGCAATTTCCAACGCTTGTTCGCCGGTATCCGGTTGGGAAATCAATAAGTCATCAATATCTACGCCTAATTTGCGCGCATAGCTGGGATCCATAGCATGTTCGGCATCGATATAAGCACAGGTGCCACCTTGTTTTTGGGCTTCGGCCACAACATGCAACGCCAAAGTTGTTTTACCGGAACTTTCCGGTCCGTAGATTTCAATAATACGGCCCTTTGGCAAACCGCCGATACCTAAGGCCAAATCCAATCCCAAAGATCCGGTTGAAATGGCGGGAATTTCCACAGCGTTGTCTTGTTGGCCCAAGCGCATAATGGAACCTTTTCCAAAGGCGCGTTCAATTTGTGCTACGGCGGCTTCTAATGCTTTATCTTTTTCCATAATTTTACTCCTTTTTTAAGATCAATGTTCGCGTTTTGTTCTCCTATCATAAAACAGAAAAAAATTATTTGCAACTATTTTTTTCTTGAATTTTTAAGCTTCTCGTTTTAAAGTGATTTTTAAAGGAAAAAGCAACATGAAAAAAATATTATTATTCGGAACAGTAATTTTAATGGCAACGTCTGTTTTGGCCTTTGGTGGTGGGGGCGGAAAAAGTCGGAAGGCATCTGTCTACCGCGGCACAGGAGTTGATTCCATTGGCGTGCATTTTAACGGAAAAGGGGATGATTCCGGAAAAGAGACCTGTTCCGCAGAAAAGCAATGTGGTGATTATTGTTGTAAGGAAGATAATGTATGTAATGAAAATGAGACGGGCGAGTTCCAGTGCTGCAATGAAAGTATTTGTTGTCCGGCAGATCAAACAGCTTTTGTAGCCCCCTGGGGAAGCGCAGGTTGTTGTGCGGGCGAAACTTATTGTTCTTCTCGTGATACAGATGGTAATTGTATACATGATGGTGCAGTTTGTTGTACCGATGGAGGAGTGTATATCTATAATAAAGTGTCCAATGGTACACAATATAGTTGCTGCCGTGGAAAAATTTATAAAGGATATGGGTTGGATGGGTCGGATCTTTGTTGCCAAGAGTCAGAAACAACCTATTGTCTTTCCAAGAAAAATAACGAATGTGTGACAAAGGTCTGTTGCCCGGGAGAAGTTGAGGAAATAGAGGGTGAAGAACGGTGTTATGCTGCAGGGTATACAGGATGTAAAACAAACGCTGAGTGTGCCGAATATGGAGCGGATTATTTTTGTAATGTTGCGGCTTCTTGGGGAAGTAGCTATCCAACACAAGGGACTTGTGAGCCCATTGGGACGATTGATGGTCCGACCGCAATTGAAGAATTGGGTGAAGTTGTCACAAGTAGTATGAGAATGAATTGGTGGGCGGCTCGCAATTGGTGTCAAGCTGTAGGGAGAAATCTTATTGATATTAGTGAGTTCCAATGTTATCGCAGCGGAACGGATACGTTGATTGAAAATAGAAGTGCAAGCGACGCTTGTTGCCAAAAGGGAACAGAGTGCTCTGACGTGACTTTGGAGAATATAAGCCCGAGTATTGTTGATTTGTCGGAAAAAGGGTTTGGTGATTTTTGGATTGCATCAGAAGGTAGTTTGCCAGCACGCTTCATGTGGTTTATTAGACATGCGCATCTTGGGTTAAGTTCGTCAGAAGGGTATTACCCGGCAAGGGCTCTGTGCAAATAAAAAGCAATATGCGCGGGTTTTTACTGAGCATCCATTTTTCTCCTTGATTTTTTATTAAAATTTGTATAAAATCTCGCCAGACACATTTTTAATGAAAGGGTAAAGATGAACGAAGAAAACAAAGAAAAAGTTGATGCCATTATCCGCAAGTGGAATGGTAAACGTGGCGCTTTGATTATGGCGTTGCACGAATTGCAAGGAGCCTTTGGTTATGTGCCTTGGGATGAAGCCTTGTATTTAGGGCAATCTTTAGGTGTGCCAATGGCTAAAATCTATGAATGTTTGACATTCTATAACTATTTTAAAGTAAAAGCTCCTGGTAAATATGTGATTTCCATTTGTGATGGAACAGCTTGTCATATTAAAGGCAGCACAGGTGTGTTGGAAGAATTAGAGAAAGAATTAGGAGTACCCGCCGGAACGACAACAGATGACGGGCTTTTTTATATCCAAGTGGTGCGTTGTTTAGGGTGTTGCGGATTGGCACCTGTGATGGTGATCAATGGTGTAACCTATGGTAAAATGACGCCAGATAAAGTGAAGTCTGTCATCAATGAATGGCGCGCAAAGGAGGGCAAATAAGATGGTAGAAATGACGCCTGAACAAATCGAAAAATTGAAAGCCGTTGGCCGTATGCAAAAAGACAAACTTTTGCAAATGGGAAAAGATTTTGTGACCAATAATGAAAAGTATGAAGCCACCATTTTTACTTGTAATGCGACAAGTTGCCATTCCGGCGGTGGACAAAGCGTTTATGAAGCTTTTAAGGCCGCTTTGGAAACAGCAGGTCTGACCGATAAAGTGCGTTTGGTGGCCACGGGTTGTATGGGATTGTGCGCTGCAGGTCCTATGACACGCATTGAAATCAAGGGCCGTAAGCCATTTTTGTATAAAGAGATGACCGCTGATGTGGCGCACTTGATTGTTGAACAACATGTGAAGCCATTACTCGGCAAGCCAGAAGCAGAATTGAAATTAGCACCACATTTGCAAGAAAAAGAATTGTCAATGGATTTGCCATTCTTTACAAAGCAACGTCGTGTGGTGTTGAAACACTTAGGCTCCTCTGATCCAGAAGATTTGGGCGAGTATGTGGCTAATGGTGGTTATCAAGCATTGATGAAGTGTTTGTTTGAAATGACACCGCAACAAGTGTTAGATGAAATCACAAAGTCAGGCTTGCGTGGTCGTGGTGGCGGTGGCTTCCCGACGGGCAAAAAGTGGGCTTTGTTGGCCAATGCGCCATTGGTGGATGGTGAAAAATTCATCATTTGTAATGGTGACGAAGGCGACCCAGGAGCCTATATGGATTCTTGTATTTTGGGTGGTGGTGCTCATGCTGTTTTGGAAGGCATGATGATTGCCGCTTATGCAACGGGAGCAACTTCCGGTTGGTTCTATGTCCGTGCGGAATATCCATTGGCTTTGGAGCGTGTTGAGTTAGCTATCAAGCAAGCAAAACGTGCCGGCATTTTGGGTAAAAATATTTTCGGAACGGATTTCAGTTTTATGGCTGAATTGCGTTATGGTGCAGGAGCCTTTGTTTGCGGTGAAGAAACAGCCTTAATGATGTCTTTGGAGGGCAATAAAGGAACACCGCGTCCACGTCCGCCATATCCAACCGAAAAAGGGTTGTTCCAAAAACCGACTATTATTAACAACGTAGAAACGTGGGCGAACGTGCCTCAGATTATCTTAAATGGTGCCGATTGGTTCTCCAGCGTTGGTACGGAAACCAGTAAGGGAACGAAGGTGTTTGCCTTAACAGGTAAAGTGAAGCACTCTGGCTTGGTGGAAGTGCCAATGGGAACAACGGTCCGCGAAATGGTGGAAGAAGTGGGTGGCGGTACCTCCACAGGAAAGCCATTTAAAGCGGTGCAGACCGGTGGACCTTCCGGTGGTGTGATTCCAGCGAAAGAATTGAATCTGCCACTTTGCTATGAAGAATTAAAGAAGATTGGTTCTATGATGGGATCTGGTGGTATGATCGTGATGGATGAAGATGACTCCATGGTAGAAATTGCCAAGTTCTATTTGGGCTTTACGGTGGATGAATCTTGCGGTAAGTGTGCTCCATGCCGTTTGGGTGGATACCAAATGTTACAACTTTTGACTAAGGTTGCAAAAGGCGAGGGAACACGCAAGGATTTGGAAAAAATTAAAGAGATTGGTTCGGCCATGCAGAAAGGTTCTTTGTGTGGCTTGGGTCAAACTTCTCCAAACCCTGTGCTTTCCACAATGAAGTACTTCCCAGAGGAATATGAAGCCCTCTTGAAAAAAGATGATGAAGAGAAAGGATGCTAAGATGATTACGTTAACAATTGATGGAATTGAAGTCAAAGTCCCAGAGGGCACAAGTGTTTTGGATGCTTGTCGTGAAGCACAGGTGATTGTGCCAACGCTTTGTAAACATCCTGACTTGGAAGCAACAGCCGCTTGCGGTATTTGTATTGTGAAAATCAACGGCAGAATGCTTCGTTCTTGCTGCACGCCCGTGGCAGAAGGTATGCAAGTCATTACCCGAGATCCAGATATTATGAAGGCACGTAAGACGATTGTAGAATTGATTCTTTCTCGTCACCCAAATGATTGTTTGAGCTGTCTGAAAAATGGCAACTGTGAATTACAAGATTTGGCTCGCGAATTTTCATTGGATAAAGATACGTTTAATAACATTACTCCAAGTGAAAAGGAAATGCCAATTGATGATTCCACAGGGTGTATTCAAATTGATCCACGTAAGTGTGTTCAATGCGGTCGCTGTGTTCAAGTTTGTCAAAATGTGCAAAATGTCTATGCTTTAAGTTCATTAAAGCGTGGTATCAATACACGTATGGCTCCGGCCGGTGATTTACCTTTGGATGATTCACCATGTATCAAGTGTGGTCAATGTTCGGCTCACTGTCCAACAGGTGCTATTACCGAAGTTGATGAAACAGGTAAAGTGTGGGATTATTTGCAAGACACAACAAAAACTTGTGTGGTTCAAATTGCCCCGGCCGTTCGTGTGGCCTTGGGTGAAGCCTTTGGTTATAAGAGTGGTGACTTGGTGACCGGTAAAATTTATGCGGCATTGCGTCGTATGGGCTTTAAGGCTGTATTTGATACGAACTTTGCGGCAGACCTTACCATTATGGAAGAAGGAAGCGAGTTTGTGCGTCGCTTTACCAAAGAGCCAGAACGTTTGCCTCTTATTACAAGTTGTTGCCCAGCGTGGGTGGATTATTTGGAGAAAGTGGATCATGATATGATTGATCATTTCTCCACAGCAAAATCTCCTCAGGCAATGTTGGGTGCTGTGGCTAAGACATATTATGCCGAAAAGATTGGTGTGGATCCAAAGGATATGATTGTGGTTTCCATTATGCCTTGTACAGCCAAGAAATGGGAAATCAAACGTTCCAAAGAAATGTTCCATGACGGCATTCAAAACATTGATGTGTCTTTGACAACGCGTGAATTGGTTCGCATGATTAAGCAAATGGGCGTTGATTTCAATGCGCTTCCAGATGAAGAAGCAGATTCTCCACTCGGTGCTTATTCTGGTGCCGGTACAATCTTCGGATTCTCTGGCGGCGTGATGGAAGCAGCCTTAAGAACGGCTCATTATCTGATAACAGGTAAAGAAGCGGAAAACCTTGAATTTGATCAAATCACAAATTTGAATGAAGGCGCTAAGGAAATGACCTTGAACATTGCCGGTAACGAAATCCATATTGCTGTGGCGCATGGCATTAAAAATGTCAGTAGCGTTTTGGAAAAAGTTCGTCGTGCCAAGGCTAATGGAGAAAAAACACCATATGACTTTATTGAAGTCATGGCTTGCCCGGGTGGTTGTGTTGGTGGTGGTGGTCAGCCTTTGGGCGTGACAGACGCTGTGCGTAAAGCACGTCAGGCAGGCTTAAAGAATGACGATCGCAAGTCCAAGGTGCGTTGTTCACATCAAAACCCGGATATTCAAAAACTCTATAAAGAATTTTTGGGTGAACCTTTGTCCGAAAAGGCGGAAGAATTGTTGCATACACATTATACAGCACGTCCGCTTTACAACAAAGAAGACAAATAAAAATAAGGCCCCGAGCAATATCGGGGCTTTAAATTTTTCTTGACAATGCCGGCTCAAACGAGCAAATTTAATATCCATCATTGTGCCAAAAGTTGACAAAAACAACAAAGTGTGCTATAATGTTTCCTGTTTTTACAGAAAGGAAAAAAACATGTCATCTCAAACTATGGGCGCTGAAGCAGTAGCGTCATCGCCATCATTAGATAATATAACACAAGGTTCCTCAAAACGAGGCCAGGATTTAGAAAAAATTTTCGTTCAAAGTTTTAAACATCAAATGGGTGCTTGCGGAGTCGCTAGAGCAGTTCGTTATGTTGAAAAGAAATTAGATTATGTGGCGGATGATGAACGCATTATTCGCAATCCCGAAACATTTGGTATTGTTCAGGCAATTTGTGGCGCTGCTTTAAAGGCAGATGTTCCCGTGGGGCCGGTTCCTTTGTGGCGTCTTCAACACAATGCAGAAGAATGTGGCGCTGAAGATTTAGCAAAATATATCGAAGAGCAAAGTAAGTTGTTTAGAAAACAACAAACGTCATTTAGCGGTCGAATTTGGCGAGATATCCGTAGATTATTTATTCCCACCCACGGATAAACAATTATTTTGTTGACTTTTTACTTTAAATTTAGTATAATAGCCCTGTTTTGATGAAAATCAGGGCTAAATAAACATGTGGGGCGGCGCCTTGTGGGAGTTCCATAAGATCGCTTCCGGTGTGTCGGGAAATGACTTTCGGCATATTATCCCCGCAGAGGTATAACTGGAAAAAGAAAGGATTTATAAAATGTCTATTCCAACAATTACTATGCGTCAGCTGATTGAAGCTGGTGTTCACTTTGGGCATAA
>CAJOPC010000017.1 GCA_905236245.1 uncultured Alphaproteobacteria bacterium | reverse complement strand
GAATTGTGCTGGTTTTTGGACGAAGCAAATAACAAAAGATGGAGAACGAGTTGGTTTTGAAATAAACCTATGCTCTGGTGAAAAAGCTGTTTTGGCACATATAGATTCTCCCAGTTCCTTGCGAGTTAGCAGATATGGCGTGAATATTGAAACATTTGAGGACATTTGCTTGCCGAGTCTGATTAAAGCAAAACAGAGCAATTCGTATATTATTATAGACGAAATTGGTCCTATGCAGTTGTTTTCCGAAAAGTACAAAGACATCTTAATGGATTTGGTCAATTCAAACAAAGTGATAGGTACAATCTTTTATGACTCTTATCCTTGGATCGACGAATTTAAGAAATTATCACAAAATACCCTTATAATCCTAACAAAAGAGAATCGGGATGAGATGCCCCTGCGAGTATTAAAGGAAGTCACAAAGGATGATAATCTGTTGCAGTCCAAAATAGAACGGGCGGAAAACTATGTCAAAACGCCCGAAATTTTTTCAGTTCAAGGGGACAAAATAATGGTGAATTCAAAGCATGGTCCCAGAACAATCTCCTTTGAAGACGGAGCCCCCGTGTGTGATTGTGAATTCTTTAAGCAGCATGAGACATGTAGCCATGTGATAGCTGCTACTCAATTAGGTTTGTTGAAATAAAAACAGTCCGTGTATTGCAAGGTGACCCCAGCCAAGTTTTGAAGGTCGCTTTAAAAGGCGACTTTTTTGTTTTGTTTTTACCCAATTCTCGATATCGCTTAGCTAGAAAATCTGATGCATTTAATTACCATCTACCGCTGGCGCCACCACCGCCAAAGGAGCCTCCGCCGCCTCTAAATGATGAGCCGCCGCTACCTCTACGAGTCAATCCACCGCCATGATAAGTTTTTTTAAATTTGGCATATTGTTCATTTGTAAAATATGACTTTTTTTTGAGGTAACCAAGAAAACTGATTGGAATAAAGATAAATGAATGAAAAAAAGAAAACAAAAGCCAAGCAACTCCAAACAACCGATCTGCATCATAAAGAAGAATGCCAACGCCAACAGCAAAAAAATCGAATAAAAAATAATAACTGGAATAAGGGAAAAAATATAGTGTATTTTGTTCTTATGTATTTCCTTTTCTTCTTGCGCAGAAAATTGTGTTTTCTCAATTTTCCCATTATTTTTTTTAAAAAGGTTATAGATATAATTTGGAACAGTAAGACGAACAATCCAAACAAGTATAAGGCCTAAGAGGATACAAATATAGGAGATGTTCCCTTCTGGCACCTTTGGTGATAATGTTTCACTAGTTTTACCTAGCAAAGTGTCTAAAACGGCTTTGCTTCCTTGAATTAAGGCTTCATCATATTTTCCCTCTTTCGCAAGTGGCAACATAATGCGATTGACAATGCGGGAACAAAGCGCGTCGGTTAAAGTGCCTTCTAAACCATAACCGACCTCTATCCGTAATTGGCGTTGATTTGGAGCAATTAAAACCAAAACACCGTCATTGATGTCTCGGCGACCGATTCCCCAATGTCGTCCTAATTGATATCCGTATTCTTCAATTTCTTGGCCATCTAATGATTGTAAAGAAACGGCCACTACCTGATGAGGTTCGGCTTGTTCAAGAAGTTGTTCTAATTCTTCTTTTTGTGTATATGTTAAAATATCGGCATCATCCACAACACGACCCGTAAGGACAGGAAAGCACAAGGCTTTCCCCGCCCAACAGAGCATGATCAAAAAAATGAAGACGAGCTTTTTCATTATTTAGAAAAATCTACAACTGGAACTGCTTTTTGACTTTCTTCAATATCAAATGTTGCTTTCTTTTCCATGTCTGAGAAGAGAGCAACGACCCATTTTGTCGGGATTGTTCTGATCCGAGTGTTGAATACTTTAACGGCATCAATGTAATCTTTTCTGGCAACAGCGATACGATTTTCTGTGCCTTCTAATTGAGATTGTAAAGCCATGAAATTTTCGTTAGCCTTTAATTCCGGGTATTTTTCAACAACAACCATCAATCGGCTTAAAGCAGAAGACAAAGCTCCTTGGTTTTGCATAAAGTTTTTCATTGCTGTATCGTCAGATAACATTTCTGGTGATAGTGTTGTTTGCGTTGCTTGAGCACGCGCTTCAACAACTTGCATCAAAGTATCTTGTTCATGGGCAGCATAACCTTTAACGGTAGCAACCAAATTTGGAACTAACTCAGCCCGTCTTTGATATTGATTTAAAACCTGGGACCAAGTTGCTTTGCATGTTTCATCCATAGAGACTAAACCATTTAGTGTTGACATTACAAATCCAGAGAGCAACGCTACAATGACAGCCAAAATAATAAGAGTTTTTTTCATGTTATATCCTTTCAGTAAATTCCCTTTCATGCTATCATATGCGAAATATTTTGGCAATACAAAATTTGCACCTTGAAAATTGCAAAGAAATATCGGCTAAATCAGATAAGGTGTTAAAGCCACGACATGTTTATTGTATCATAAATAGGTATTTTTTTTAGTTGACATTTTATCCCTAGAAAAATAGACTTTTGTTTGTTGGTCAAAGGAAGATAAATGAAAGACATAATCGCTTTAACTCTTTTGTTGATATACACCGTTTGTGAATATACTGCCTATGTGCCGCAAATAGTGAAATTGATTAAAACTAAATCTGCCAAAGATTTAAGTGTTCTATCATGGTTGACATGGGTCGTTTCCGGCATATGTTATTTAATCTATGTTTTGTTGGAAAGCCCGGAGATGGGAGTCATTTATATTGCTTCTATGAATCTTGTTTTTATGATAACTGTGTGTATTTTGACCCTATATTATCAAAAAAATCAGAAGTTGAAAAAACACAAAAAGAAATAGTTGTAAATCTATAATGTCGGGTGACACGGGCTAAATTAGACCGAGTGTCGAGGCAATGATTTTGTATGTTCGGGATTCGTTTAGCTATTCATCCAATATTTTTTCAACAGTGTATTCGCGCATAATTTTAAATGGCAAGGGAAATATCTTGTCCGATATAGAAACACCAAACAAGGATTTTATTTAAATTTTAGTGACAAGTTCCATTGCTAATTTTAACAATTCATATTGAGATCTTCGTTTAATATCTGCGTTTGCCCAAGCTCTTCTATCCCACATGTCGCCAGCTAAGCAATCTCCGCCATACAGAATTTGCCCAAATTTAATATTATAAAATTGTGCAACGGCTCCCAGTGTCGCATTTTCCATTTCAACACATACGCATCCTTCTTTTTCTCGCTGATTGATTAAATCTTGGGTCTCGCGGAATATAGCGTCCGTTGTCCATGTCTTACCACAAACGAAGGGGAGCTTTTTTACTTTCAGATAGTCACACATTTTTTTAATAACTTCTGGCGAATGTTTGATATATTTGCTTGGGGCAACATAATGATAGGAGGTGCCTTCTTGACGCACGGCGCTAGTCGGAACAATCAAATGCCCGCGTGCAATTTCGGGCTTTAAAACACCGGCGCTGCCCACGGCAATAACCTTTTTGCAACCAAAGGTGACCAAGTCTTCCATAGCGGCGGCCGCCAACGGGGCGCCCACAACACCTTGGTGCAAAATTATGTCCGTGCCATTAAAATTGACTGCGTATATGTTGAGCGGTGTGATGCCAGAACCTTTAATAATTCCAATCACTCTGGAAGGATAGGTTTGTGCAAGCATTTCTCTTACTTCCATATCAAAACAAAGCACACCATATTCTATACCCTGGGGTTTCCAACCCTCTAACATTTGATTTGTGAATTTTGCAGTTTTATTGTCATCAAAATTTAAAATAGGAAATCGACTTTTGTAAAGCATGATTATTCCGTTTGATTTTTTAGATTAATCGTCTCCATCGCTTCCTAAGACACAATAGACACCTGATGTTTTAACGCCGTTTTCTGTTGAGCTCCAAGATCCGTTTTCTCTTCTGTTTGGGCAAACAGACGTACATTTGCCACGCAATGTAGCAACACTTAATCCTGTTGTGCAAGGATAACAAAGATTATCGGTTCCTATCAGAGGTCTATTCGTACAATTTGCGATGATACATTGGCCCTCTTTGACCTTTCTATTGGGGCAACGCGCACAATTTTTAGTGTCAGAAACAGGGCCGTCATATTTGCAACTTCTGCATTTGCCAAAGCTATCTTCCAAAGGCTTGTTTGCAGGGCACCCCTCTAATTTACACCCCCAAAAATCTGCTACGCGTTTTGTGGTTCCATTTTGTCCATTACAAAGACGTTCACATGATTCTTTATCCGCTAATTTAATAACATCAACTTCATCACAAGCATGGCAATATCCCTTTTCATCTATTAAGGGATAACCATTTGGACACGAGCAGGTTGCTTTTATTTTTCCTTCATTGTCATCAGAAGAAAATTCAAAAGAAACAGCTCCTGCAAATTTTGCAGTCAAAATTAGAAAACACAAGATAATGATAATTTTTTTCATGTTCCTACGGCCGATTTAGTTGTTCTTTTTTTCATATTTTTGCATACAGGCCCGCGTTTGGGCTTGTGGACGTATTGCATATTCTTCCGAAAGTTTTTGGGCAAATTTTGTGAGCTTGGAGTTGCTTTGATTAAACCAGGACTGGAAACTTTTCATAAAAGACTCCATATATTTAGGCATGAGTTTTATGGTTTTTTGTCCTAGGGGTGTCTTATAAAAAGCAATCACTTCATCCAATTCTTGCTCAGTAAAATTTTGAATCCAAAATTGGGAACTTTGATCTATAAGTGGTTGAATATCCAAAAGCTGTTGTAGCTCTTTTTTTAAATCCTCCTCTTGTTGAGGTGTTAACACCAATTGACATTGGAGTTGAACAAAAGCTTGATCATATGCTGTTTCAAGCATCTCGCTGACCCCAGTTAATTTAAAAATTTCGTTAATTTTGTCTTGCTTTGAATCGGCAAAAGCTGGTTGAGTTAAAAACAAGCAAAGACACAGTGTGCAAATGATCTTTTTCATTTCATTCCCTTTCAAAAAAAGTTTTACAGACTTTTTATTTTATCTAACATCCCTAATGGCGGCATCAATAAACGGAATGGGTGCGGCCCCATATAAATTGACCGGCAATTGTCCATTCCACCGTTGCACCGCTTCATAGGCAACGAGGTTTTGATTCTGGCTGAGGGCTTGGGAACGGATGCGCATACTTTCGGCTTCCGCCTTAGCCGCCAAAACTTTTTGATTCGCTTCTTCTTCGACCTGTTTTGTTCGATTTTTTGCCTTGATGGCATCTTGCGTTGCAATTTGTTTTTCTTCAATTGCGCGTTCAAATTGGGCCGAATAATCAATATTTTCGATCACCACGTTTTGTGTATTGATATGATATGGCAATAAAGCCTCTTTTAAAGATGTAAAGATTTCATCCGTAGCTTTTTCCCGGTTGGAAACGAGTTGATCCGCCTCCCATTTACCAATAGTGTCTTTCACGGCTTTTGAAATTTGTGGTGCAATAACTTTATCAGCATAGGTAACGCCCACCTCTTGGAATAACAAATGGACTTTTGTTGGATCCAAACTTGTATTTACACTAATTTTTAAATCGGCTTGTTGAACATCCTTCGTGTAGGCGGCCATTTTATGCGTATATTTTTGAACTTTCGTGTCCATTTGGTGAATTTCTGTCGTGATAGGATTGTACACATAAAATCCTTCGGGTAATGATTCTCCAATGACCTTTCCGAAATGAGTTTTTATACCTCTATAACCTGTATCAACGACCTTGATACTAGAATAAACAACGAATCCGGCGACAACAGCTGCCCCGCAAAGTAAAAGATATTTAAATGTTGACATTATTTTCCTCCCTGTTAATGATAAGTTCATTTTACACAAATATATACTTATGTCAATTTAAATTTACAGTAAAATAAGGGATTTTAAAATTAGATTTTTTTACAAATGGGAAGGTGATATAAAGAGCAATATACGACAAAGCTCCACATCAATGAGAAATCTGCTTATTCTTCAATACAGATTACACCTATAATAATAATTATAAAACAACAAATTTTCCACACAAAAGGAACACTTTGTTCTTTAAATTTTTGTCCGTAAAAGGGTGTTAGAATTGCGGCAATCATTAGGATGAAAAAGGGAGCAGTTGCCTCGATTGCGGCACAAATTGTTGGAGATAATTTGGATAGTGCAAATGTGGATGTAATCAACGCCAAAAAGTTGATGAATTCATTAATGGCAAATAGTTTAAATTTTTTGAAATAAATTGTACGATGTTTTTTAATATCTTTACGAAGTTGTTTAAAAAACAGTCCGGCAAAAATAAGCGCTCCAGAAATTAAATTCGGATAGATGAGTAAGTTGATCCAAGAGGCCTCAGTTTGCAAAAGGTATTTTGCCGATACCGTTCTGAATGACAACAAAAGGGATGAAAGCAACATAAAATAAAATGCTTTGTTAAGGCGGAAATGCAAAGGATGTTTCAGCGAAAGAACGGCAGACGCAAAAAGGATAATTAAAAAACCACAGTATTGAATATCGCTTAAAATATCTTTTAACAAAATATAGGACAGAATCGGTACGAAAATTTTACCCAAAGTAAACAGTGCGGAGACAATGGAAGTATCCGTTTTTTTGAGAGCTTGATAGTAAGGATAAAGGTAGGCGATATCAATAATTCCTAAAACCAAATAAAGCCAAATATGTTGTAGGGATGGTAGCGTTGGCATCCCTAAAAAAAAGACAAAAGGAATAAACAAACAGTTGGTCAATGAAACAAAAAAACACATTGTAGCCGGTTTTTTAAAAATATCTAAGGATAGTCGGCTTTCAATTAAAATGGTTAGCGCGTAAAGAAAAGGTGCTAAAAATGCAATAAAGTATATCATGGTATGAAAATCAGCTTAAATTTTTATCGATTGTTTGGAAAAATGAAGCGATAGAAATAGGTTTTGAAATATAATCATCACAGCCCGCCTGAAGGGCTTTTTGTGCATCCTGTTTTAATGCAAATGCCGAAACAGCAACGATTTTAGGTTGTGGAATATCGGGGAGTGCACGAATTTGTTGTGTCAATTCTAGGCCGGAAATATTCGGTAATTGAATATCCATTAAAACTAAATCAGGTTGGTGTTTTTTTATTTTTTCTAAAACAGAAGCCCCATCAGCAGCTTCAATAACTTGATAGTTGCGTGTTTGTAACAAATCAACAAACAAGCGACGATTTAGATCATTATCTTCTACAACCAAAACAGTTGTCATTTTTGGCTCCCTGATAAAAACTTGGTATAAGAAATGGATTTGCGTTGCAATTGCCATTTATCATCATCTGGGAAATGGGTTTTGCTAAAGTCTTCTTTGTCGGCTAAAAAGTAGGTATTTGTTATGGTGCGTTCTTTTCGAGGCTTTAGTCGATCTTTATCTTTTAAACGCTTTTTCATCTCTTTGCGATATTGTCGATCTGTTGACACCTCTTGGAAAGATTTTTGTCCTTGAATAGCCCATGTCGGATCCAAATATTCCCATTCGCCTTCAATTTCAATGACCAACCAGTCGTGTTGGTTATACTTTGCATTTTTCTTGGTTAAATTTTGTCCGGCAGTTCCCGAAACAACTTGTGTTTTTAAGCCGGCTTTTTGGGCCATCTTGTGATACAGGGCCGCAATGTCACGACACACGCCACTTCGTGTTTCCATGATGGATCCCAGGTATTCGAATTTTTCACCTTTATCAACAGTTTTATCATTAAAGCGTGCTTCGTAATCATCATAATCAATATTGTAAACAATCCATGAAAAAATGGCACGCGCCTTTTGGGTGTCTTTTTTAAAAGTTTTAGTTAAAAAATAAACTAAATCATCAAGATCTTTTTCATCATCAATAATGGGGGCTTTCAGAACATATTCATCAACATCCTTAAAATCGATGTCTTGATACGATTTTGGACGGACAGCTAATGCTGCGCAGACGCAAAAGCAACAACAAATAATTATAAAAAATTTCCTCATCATCTTATATGTACATTTCTTTTATAAAAAAAACAAGAAATTTTTTCTTAAAAAAGCTCTTGATATTTGTCCAATTTGTTCTTATAATGAGCTCTGTCTTCGACAAAAGACGATTAAGGTTTTTATAAAAGGATTCTTTTATCAAGGGCCCGTAACAACCGCAAATGTCGAATTTTGGGCCGATGATAAGGCATAAAAAAATAAGGAGTATAGACAAGATGTTGTCAGGAAAAGTTAAATTTTTTAATTATAGAAAAGGTTATGGTTTTATTATTCCAGATGAAGAAGGGGCTAAGGATGTGTTTGTTCACATTACTGCCGTGCATGAAGCTGGATTACGTGGTTTGGATGCAGACCAAGCCGTTTCTTATGAATTAAAAGAGGAAAATGGCAAAACTTGTGCAACAAATTTAGCTTTGAAATAAATTTGTCAGCAATTGAAAACCCCGATTATTCCAATCGGGGTTCTTTTTTTACTTTTTGCTATCTTTTGGTTTGCCACCTTTTTTGGTGCCACAACCGCATCCACAATCAGCCATTTTATCTCCTTTCAAGCCAATGTGTTGGCCTCTTTTCATATAAAAATAGATAATTTTCTTGTCAATCTATACTTTTTTTGCTATCTTAAAGTCGATGAAAAAAGTTTTATTTATATTTTTATTTTTGCTGTGTGGTTGCGCGTATCGTAATCCTTTGGATAAAGCGGATTTTCGCTTTCAAACATTGAATACGCCTCCGTATGTTCTATCAGGTTGGTATCGTGTGGATAAGCCAGGCGAGCCTTTGACTGTTTATGTTGAAAAAGAAAAAATGGACGAAGAACAACGCAAGGCCGCGGCTTTGGATAAGTCGACAAATGTGGCCTATCTAGGGCGCCCTTGTCAGTATTTCCAAACGGATATTTGTGAAGAAACACAAAATCCAGACAAACAAAAAAAGGCGATTCAAAAAGGTATTCGGCAATTGCAAAAAAAGGCGGCGACAGATATAGTTGTCGTGAAAGGTTTGTAAATGAAAACGTGGGTGTTGGCGGATGATCGCGCTGGAAATGTAAATCAATTATTGGGTGTTGCAGAAGCTTTAGGTTATCCTTATGAGCGCAAAGAAATTCGCTACAACAAGTGGGTGCGTTTGCCGAATTGGTTGCGTTGGCGGACTTTTATCGGATTGCAATCCGAATATAAAAAAAATTTAATACACGATTTCCCAGATGTTATTTTGAGTGCGGGGCGACGCAGTTATCCGATTGCACGCGCGATTAAACGTTTGAGTAAAAATAAAGCAAAAATTGTTCAGTTGATGAATCCTTTGAACGGATTAAAAGATGCCGATTTAATTGTATTGCCATTGCACGATAACTATAATGGAAAAGCCAAAAACGTGATGCAAGTTTTGGGAACGCCACATCGTATTACACCAAAAAAATTAGCAGCTGAAAAGACTCATTGGAAAGATATTATGAAAAAATATCCGCCCAAACGATTGAGCTTAATTGTAGGCGGTGCAACCAAAAATAAACCATTTACATTGGAAATGGCAGACGCTTTAATACAGGCAGTTAAGGATTTAAAACCAGCATCAGTGTTGGTCACAACTTCTCGACGCACGCCTAAAAAAGTGGTGGACAGGTTGCAACAAAAATTGCCAAAACCATGCTTTTTTTACCGGTTCGGAGATAAGAGAGAAAATCCTTATTTCGGCTTGCTTGCGTGGGCGGATAAAATTATTGTTACAGGTGATTCTATGTCTATGTGTACTGAGTGTTGTGCAACAGGTGTTCCAGTGTTTATCTTTGCGCCAGATGATATGATGAGTGAAAAACACAAACGTTTTCATGCAAGCTTATATAAGGCAGGTGCGGCTGCGCCAGTTGGCGGAAAGATTTCCGAAAAGGTAAAAACAATCAATCCTGCCAATGAGGTTGCACAGCATATTCACAAGTGGTTTCAAAAGAAATAAAACTTGCTTTTTTAGGTATTTTAAGGTATACTATTTCCCATTAAGCGCCTGTAGCTCAGCTGGATAGAGTGTCGCCCTCCGAAGGCGAAGGTCGTGAGTTCGAATCTCGCCAGGCGCGCCATTTCTCACCGGGAAGATTTTTACAAAATTGCACTACCAAGGAAAATAGATGTCATATTGTAATTGGGAACATACTTCCGAAATAGATAGAAAATACCATGATACAGAGTGGGGTATCCCAGTTCATGATGATAAAAAACAATTTGAATATTTGATGTTGGAAGTAATGCAATGTGGTTTGAATTGGGATTTGGTTATCAACAAGCGAGATGTTTTTTATCAATGTTTTGACGGATGTGATTATAATAAGATAGCTAATTACACAGACACGGATGTAGGGCGTATTCTAAATACGCCCAAAATGATAAAAAGTCCCCGTAAAATTATGGCTATTATCAATAATGCTAAATGTTTTCAAAAACTTTGCACGGAGTATGGATCTTTTTGTAATTATTTATGGCAATTTTCAGATGGAAAAACAATTTTATATAATAAACATGATGAAGGAGCAATTCCAGTTAGTAATGGTTTGTCCGATAAAATCAGCAAAGATTTGAAAAAAAGAGGATTTAAATATTTGGGAACGATAGTCATTTATTCCCACTTACAAGCGTGCGGAATTATCAATGATCATGATAAGGATTGCCCTAGATATAAATACATTGTGGCACGTTATCCTACTATTCGTAAACGGCCTTATTTAGAAAAAAATGTTCATCAATTTTAAAAAAATATCCGACAAAATTAAAATTTATATTGTTTGATTTACAATTATATGTTGCAAAATAAATAAAAAACTTGTATAATCAAGGGCGAGGGGGAAAAGGATACAAGTATGAAGAGGTATTTTTCATTTTTTCTTTTTTCGATGTGTGCATTGTTTAGCACCTCTTCATACGCAGTTGTTCACTGTGAGAAAGGCTATATTGAATACAATGGGCAATGCATCCAACAATTAGGTTGTAAAAATGGTGGCGAGCAAAATGGCCCCACGTGTATGTGCCCAGAAGGTTGGACCGGTCAGTTGTGCCAAGAGGCTGTGTCTTGCCCATATAAAACAACTTCATGTGCAAATGGTTATCATGCAACAGGAAATACTTGTAAGACGGGAAATACCGTTGTTGTAGAATGTGCTGCAAATACGTGTGAAGGATATTCTACAAGATGTCCGTTGGGATATGTTTCCACTGGGACATGTCAATCTGGAGCTACGAAGAAGTATCGTTGTAATGCCTGTGCGGCAGGATATGTGAAAT
>CAJOPC010000016.1 GCA_905236245.1 uncultured Alphaproteobacteria bacterium | reverse complement strand
AGCAATGTATCAGGTTTTATATCTTTCCAAAACACTTTGTGGATTTTGCGCCATGTGGCAAGGGTTTTATCCCCTTCGCCTTCTTTATGGGCAAAATCGTCATCTACTTTATTAAATGGAACAATAGAAACTCTTGTATCTTCAATGATTGCTTGAGCATTGCCAGCAGAATCTAAGATAATACTGATATTACCTGCTTGATTGGTATTACCATCTCGATAAATGCAACTAGTGGCCGTTTTTTCGCCACGTAAAACCAATTGCAACAACTCATCTGGTTTGTCGCCAAAAGTAAAGACATCATAAGATTTTCCTTTGTATGATGGGTACTTTTCAACAAACTCTTTCCATAATTGTTCAGGTGTCATTTGAAATCCTTTTCGTTAAATAACTTACCATATATGACATAAAATGACAAGAGATGACTTGACTTTCCTGTGGTGTTCTGGTTAAAATGAGAACAAAACGGGAACAGATTATGCCATTAGTCAAGGAACATGTAATTGCTTTGGTTGATTGTGATTGCTTTTTTGTGAGTTGCGAAAGAGTTGATAATCCCAAGCTAAATGGCAAACCAGTATGTGTGACAACTGGGGCAACAAGTAAAGGTATTGTTGTTTCTCGTTCTAATGAGGCAAAGGCATTGGGAATTAAAATGGGTGCACCAATGTTCCAATTGGAAGGCAAATACCCTAATACTTATTATATTCCAGCCAGACATGAGAGGTATGCCGAGATTTCCAAGCAAGTTATGGATGTTCTAAGGGACTTTACCCCAGATGTAGAAGAAGTATCCGTTGATGAAGCATATATGGATTTAACCGGCATGAGTAAGTTCTATAACCTGACTTATACCAACCTCATTAAAAAGATAAGGCAGACAGTATTGGAGAAAACAAAAGTGCCCGTATCCATTGGACTTAGCACTTCCAAGACATTAGCAAAATTAGCAAGTGATAAGGCAAAAAAGACAGGTGGAATCTTTGTTATACATCCAAGCAAGATTCGGGAAATCTTAAAGGATGTGGATTTAGAGGAAATCTGTGGCATTAACCACAGGACAGCCAACAACTTCTGGCAAAAAGGTATTACTTCCATAGATGAGTTCTTGGATAAAGATCCAAACTGGGTCAGAAAGGCATTTGGAATCAACGGTGAACGGTTAAGGTATGAATTGGCGGGAGTTTGTGTCTCTCCTGTGAATTCTGTGGAAGAAGCGCCACAATCTATACAGGACACAAGGGCATTAGAGGACTTTACAGACAGTTTAGAAGTATTGGAAAGCACTTTATCCTATCATATACACAGAGCATCTAGACGATTACGAAAATGGGATGGTTACTGTGGAACACTTGGGGTAATGCTTCGGACAAAGGATTTTCATGTAGTGGATACTGCCATTAAACTGGAAATAGCAACCAATTCAGAACAGACTCTATTGAAAAATGCACATATGCTTATGAAAAAACTATATAAACCAAGGACTTTGTATCGTTCTACGGGGATAATGCTGATTGATTTAACCTTTGGTAAGGAACAGCAACAATCCTTGTTTGAAAAAAGCGAACGAGAAGACGACAAAATGTCCCATATAATAGATGATTTAGAGAAGAAATTCGGCAAACAAGTAGTAAAAGTGGGGATGTGATTTCCTCTTGATCTTGTCAAAATATTTGTGTATGCTAAGCAAAAAGAGAAAGGATGTGTTATGGCAAAGGGTGTTATCTATATTATGACAACCGCTGTGTCGGGTTTAATCAAGATTGGACAAACAGAAACAAAGCAATTTGAAGAACGGATGCGGCATTTGGAACGCAATGGGTATTACAACGTAGTAGGATTAAAAAAGTTTTTTGCAATTGAAGTAGATAATTACAAAGAAAAAGAATCCATGCTTCACAAGGTATTAGCCAGATATTGTATAGGGGAAGAAAAGAACAAAAGTGAACTTTTTACCTTTGATGAAGAATTGGCAAGAGAGCTGTTGATGTCGTTTGATGGTGTGGTCATCCATCCTAAACTTCAGGATAAAAGAAAAGAAATTGAGGAATTAACAAAAGTTACTGGGCAAAACAATCGATTTAGCTTTTATAAGAAAGGACTAAAAGATGGAGATGTAGTGGTATTCCATGCCAATAAGAATATTACTGCAACTGTTGCGGGAGAACGCGATGTTACCTACCTAGATCAAACATATAAAATATCCCGTTTGGCATACATACTTTATGAAGAAATGGGCAAATTGAATAAAAGTGGCGCATACCAAGGCGCGGCACACTTTGAATATCAAGGGAAATTATTAAAAGATTTGCCTGATAAAATATAATTCCCTCAGGATATAATGTTACAAATTGTCAGAATATGACATAAATCTATACATTTTCGCCTTGATATTATTAAGAAAATTGGGTAAAATCATTGCAAGGTAATTTAACTCAATAAGAAAGGTTCAAAATGGCAGGGAAAAACAATGCAAATATAGGTTTTGAAAAGCAAATCTGGGAAGCCGCATGTGAACTGTGGGGACATATTCCTGCGGCGGATTACCGTAAAGTCATTGTGGGTTTAATTTTCCTGCGCTACATTTCTTTTGCATTTGAAAAGCGT
>CAJOPC010000015.1 GCA_905236245.1 uncultured Alphaproteobacteria bacterium | reverse complement strand
CAACTATACAAAATCTGTATTTAATGGTATTCATTTGCCATTTGGGTTGAGGCCAATAGAAGTGCCAGATTTAAAACACTTTGCCTATAAAGATTATAAAACAAATATCGTCTTATTTCGTTTGTCGGGGGAAAAGGAACTGCGCAAACAAGAGTTAACTCTTGTTCGGAAAGCTATGACTGCCAACAAAAACTTTGTGTTTTTAATTATTACTCCTTTCAATTTTGAAAAAGGGGTGAATTTGCCTTGGGCATACAAACAATTGGATAAAATTAAAGAACATCACCAAAATTTTGAGTTGTTGGATTTGGATAGTTGGTTAGAAAAACAACCTCATGCAACGTTTGATGAAGCATTCAAGTCTGTTCAACAGGTCATTTCTCTGCTTTGTACAATCTATTGTGGTGCATTTAGGGGGTAGATATGACAGACAAAATGCCAGAAACTGAATATTCGCCAATGATCGTTGCTCAGGCACAAAGAATGTACATGTATATCATGGCAAATCTCGGGCAATGTAATCCTATTCCTAGTAAATTAGCGTGTCAACGAGCCATTTATTATATCTATCATGTTGAAGTGGATGGTTATAACGCCAAAGCAGATGAAGAACATTGGAAACAACAAAAAGCAGATTAATTGGGGGTAGCAAATATGACTACAGAGGAAGAAAAAAGCGAAAAAGATAAAAAGATAGCTTTGGAAAATGCCTATAAAACCTTTACTTCATTTAACTATAAACAAACAACAATAGAAGAAGTTGATAAATTGTTGGTCGAATTTTCTCTCAACATAGATGCTTTAGATGAGGTGGATGAAACGCCTTTAATTAAATGTTTGTTGGTAGGTAATTTTGAATTAGCAAAATACTTCTTGGACAAAGGTGCAAATATGTATGCGTACGATACTGGTGGACGAACAAGTATGATGATTTGTGCTCAAAAAGGATATGTTAATTTTGCCAAGGAACTAATCGCTAAAGGTTATGATATCAATAAAAAGGTTCCAACCAATAACCATTCTGTATTATCACTGGCAATTTGGGCAAACCAGGTTGAGATGGTGCGATTTTTATTGCAAAATGGTGCAAATCCGAACATTAAAGACAATATGAAGTGGACATCCTATGATGTAGCAGAATTTTGTAAAAATGGCAGAATAATTCAACTTCTAGGAGAAAACAAGTAGATATCTTCTTAACATCTGCTCCTTAAAATTACTAAAACAAAGTTGGTAGCCGCCTTTTGGCGAGCGGGAAGACGATGGTAATTGTTGTGGTAAGTTTACAACAAGAATATTGTGGAGAGTTTTCACTTGACATGCAGAAAATATCTTTTTACAATACTATCAATACAGGGGCGTACAATGCAACAGTCGAAACATACAAAAGAAGAAAGCACTTTCAAAACAATATGCGGTGTAATTTTCGCATTGGTGCTCTATGGAATATATATATATTATAATGGTAAACAGCATAACGATGCGACATATGAGAAATGCTTAAAGGAAGTATCAATTCAAAACAAATTTGAGAAAAGTGCGTGGTGTGAGTGTTTTACACAAGCGGCCGTAAGTTTCAGACCGAAGATTGACCATGTAAGAGGTTATATTCTCGATTTAATGGATCGCTACAAAGATTATAAGACAGGTATAGGTAGCGAAGAACGAGCATCTGTTAGCATGTTATTTGCGCGTAAAATGTCCTCTTGTTTGTCCCAAAAGGGTTTGCCTGTAACTGATGATTTTTTGAGATAACACTGCTGCAATAGTTGTGTAGATCCTGCGATGTTCATTGCCCCATAATACAGTGCGGACAATCTATCTTCACTCTGTCCTTGACTATTTTGTATCAAATCATTAAAATGAGAACAAAACAGGAACAGATTATGCCATTAGTCAAAGAACATGTAATTGCTTTGGTGGATTGTGATTGCTTTTTCGTGAGTTGCGAAAGGGTTGATAATCCTAAACTAAATGGCAAACCAGTTTGTGTTACAACTGGGGCAACAAGTAAAGGTATTGTTGTTTCTCGTTCCAAAGAAGCAAAGGCATTGGGAATTAAAATGGGTGCACCCATGTTTCAATTAGATGGCAAATACCCCTCCTGTCATTACATCCCTGCTAGACATGAACGCTATGCCGAGATTTCCAAGCAAGTTATGGATGTCCTAAGGGATTTTACCCCAGATGTAGAAGAAGTATCCGTTGATGAAGCATACATGGATTTAACTGGCATGAGTAAGTTCTATAAACTCACCTATACAGACCTGATAAAAAAGATAAGACAAACAGTATTAGAGAAGACAAAAGTGCCAGTATCTATTGGACTCAGTACTTCCAAGACATTAGCCAAATTAGCCAGTGATAAGGCAAAAAAGACGGGCGGTATCTTTGTCATCCAGCCAAGCAAGATTCGGGAAATCTTAAAGGATATAGATTTAGAGGAAGTGTGTGGCATTAACCATAGGACAGCCAACCATTTCGCCGAAAAAGGCATCATTTCCATTGAGGAGTTCTTGGATAAAGAGCCAAACTGGGTCAGGAAAGCATTTGGTATCAACGGAGAACGGTTGCGGTATGAATTGGCTGGCGTTTGTGTCTCCCCTGTGAGTTCCGTAGAAGAAGCACCACAATCTATACAAGATACTCGAGCATTAGAGGACTTTACAGACAGTTTGGAAGTATTGGAAAGCACTTTATCCTATCATATACATAGGGCATCCAGAAAGTTACGAGAATGGGATGGTTACTGTGGAACATTGGGGGTAATGCTGCGGACAAAGGACTTTCATGTCATTGAAGCACATACAAAACTTGATAAGGAAACCAATTCAGAGCAAACACTTTTACGGACTGCCCATCAACTGATGAAACAGATTTATAAGCCAAGGACTTTGTATCGTTCCACGGGAGTATCTTTGATGGACCTCGCATTCGGCAAGGAACAGCAACAATCCTTGTTTGAAAAGACCGAACGAGAAGATGATAAGATGTCTCATATCATAGATGACCTAGAGAAGAAATTTGGGAAACAAGTGGTTAAAGTGGGGATGTGACTACGGAATAGTGTCACAACATACTTTTTACTTGATCTTATTAGAAAAATTGGCTAAACTGGTAGCAATTAAATTCTTTTTGAAAAGAGGTCCAAAATGGCAGGGAAAAACAACGCAAATATAGGTTTTGAAAAGCAAATCTGGGAAGCTGCATGTGAACTATGGGGACATATTCCTGCGGCGGATTACCGTAAAGTCATTGTGGGTTTAATTTTCCTGCGCTACATTTCTTTTGCATTTGAAAAGCGT
>CAJOPC010000014.1 GCA_905236245.1 uncultured Alphaproteobacteria bacterium | reverse complement strand
GCGACCGCGGCAATCGCCGCAACGACACACCAGAAAATTACATGTAAAAAGAAACGAAAAACTTTTTTTAATTTCATGCATATAATTATAAAATAAAAAAAATTGTTGTCAACGCACAATTAAAATCTGAAACAGGTTCTGGCTGACAAAAGTTTCTTTTTTGTCATGGCGGTTGTGGCCTACACCGCAATGACAAATTTCAGAAAGACAAGAGCAATACGCTACTCTTGAGCACCTTTGTCATGGCGGGCTTGTTCCGCCATAGGGCTAGGCAATTTTAAAAACTCCTTAAAATTATTTTACAATTTGGACAAAGAATAGTATCGTTCACAGTATGAAAGATTACAGTTTTTGGGTTTATATACTTTTCGACAAACGCGCAGCCGGAACATACATCGGTGTCACAAATAATTTGGCACGTCGTGTATACGAACATAAAAAAGGGCTTGTCCCTGGATTTGCACACGATCATGGCATAGATAAACTTGGTTATTTTGAATACTATAAATATATAAACAATGCGATTGCACGCGAAAAGAATCTGAAAAATTGGCACCGTGCTTGGAAATATCGATTGATTGAAACAATGAACCCAGAATGGAAAGATTTAGCGGATTACCTTGACGATATAGATATTTATCATGAACCATGCAAAGAAGATTTAATTGACCCGCGCACGGGTAAAAAAGTTTTTGAATAACTTTAATAGACCCTATTGCGGCTCGGGGGCCGCAATGACAAAATTAAAAAAAATTCATTTGCAAGCGCGATATGAAATTGCTATATTAAATCTGAAAGGAAATTTTACGGGGGAATTATCATGAAAAAAATTATTGTTGCAACAATATGTTCATTTTTTGTTTATCAATCTTTTGCTGGTGCACCAAGTGGGTACACCCCCCCAAAAAAATCTATTAATGCAGCAACTTGGATAGATAATGATGATACATATTCCACGCCATTGGAAGCGACGCTTTACCCAGATTTATCTTCACAATTAAACCATAACACAGCAGGATCGTATAGCAATACTGGAGCAATTGGTTTGTGGGTTGCACGAAAAATATACGAAAATGGAGCGTATATCTGTCCAGTCCAAATTCAGGGTATGAACGAGAAAAGATCGTGGTATACTTGGATAGATTATCTTTGGCTGGACGATGGATGGAACTGTGAGACATTATGCAAAACTGGGTATTCGGGTGCTGGATGTAAGGATTATGACGAGCGAGTATCTTGTCCAAACAAAAAAATTTTTGATGGGTATATACCTTATAACTACGATTTGATCAAATTTACAGATAATAGTAATAATGGACAGAAAAGAATTCATACACAAGATATGGAGGTGTTGAGTTTTACAAATGCCACGGGTGATACTTCTGAAACGGCTTCATCAGAGGCCACACATGTGGTTTTAGGGGTAACAAAAATGCTTGATCATGGTGTGATGGTCGCCCCAATAAAAATAATTGGTAAAAGAGAAAAAGTATCCGAAACAAACATAAATGAATATAAAAAAAGTTGGATAACATCTGCCCAATCAAATGGTCGAGATATCATTTTGTGCCAGCCTGGTTATGCTGCTAACACCACAAACACCAATTGTGTAAAAACGACAGAATGTAAAATCAATATGGATAATATGTGCGAAGGTTACAAAAAAAGTGATTACGATGAAGATACTCAAGTATTAAAGATAAGGAACCTTAAGCCAGAAATAGATCAAAGTGGTGGATCTATTGCACTTAAAAAAACTTCTTGTACGTATTTTGAATGTAAATCAGGATACATAAAAATTAAAGGTGATAAAGGATGTACTGATTGTTCGACCAATGCAAGACAAGGGGTAAATAGAAAAGGTCAATGTGAAATATGCAAAGATAGCCAAGTTTTTGATACAAAACAGCAAAAATGTACGGATAGCACCCCCCTTACAAAAGAACAACTAAAACACGGAATCAGCCGCGCCTTTGACTGTTGGCGGGAAATGAGCAGTGGCGATTACAGCCAGTGTGTCAAATGCAACGGCACATTCAACACAACCACCAAAGGATGTGAGTAATAATTTTATTCTCAACGGCCCTGTATCGTCGTAGCCCTGGCAGTCCCAACGGGAATGCTTCGCCACCTTGCCTCATTCGCTTTGCTCACCGGCATGTTTTCGCCTGCCTTTCGGCTGCGGTTCGAACCCGCGCCCCACGGGTTCGATTCCAAGGAACACGATAAAAATAAAATCCGGCCAAGGCCGAATTTGATTTTTATGGCACTCCCAACGGGAATCGAACCCGTGTTACCGGAATGAGAATCCGATGTCCTGACCGCTAGACGAT
>CAJOPC010000013.1 GCA_905236245.1 uncultured Alphaproteobacteria bacterium | reverse complement strand
GGAGAGAGAGGGATTCGAACCCTCGGTGGGGGAACCCCCACGCCGGTTTTCAAGACCGGTGCCTTAAACCACTCGACCATCTCTCCAGGGCAATAAAAGCCTTAAAATACAGCCGTTAAAAGCTTTTTTAATTTTATGTGAAAAAAATGAAAAAATCAAGTGCTTTTTTCCTAAAAATAGGGTATGATAAAAAACGAATCGAAAGGTCAAATTAAAAATGCATTTAAAATCAATTTGTTGTGCTATTTTTGCTGTTTTTACTCTGCTAGGACGAAATGTCTGTGCCGAGGAAAGTTTTGCACAATGGAAAGAACTCTTTTATGATCAAGCCTTAGCTGCAGGGATCAAAAAACAGACACTTGACCTTTATGTACCTCAAATGGATCTTTTGCCCAAAATCATCGAGCAAGATGTTAAATTGCCCGAGTATATACCCACTTTCACTTCGTATATTGAATCTCGCTTAACGCAAGAACGCATTGATATTGGCCGCCAACTGGCAAAACAACATGAAGCTTTATTACAACAAATATCGAAAAAATACAACGTGCCTGCTGAATATTTGCTGGCCTTGTGGGCTATGGAAACAAATTACGGAGCATTTATGGGAAATGTTGATATCTTGGACGCGTTGGCCAGTTTGGCCTATCATCCACGAAGACGCACATTTTTCACATCGCAACTGATCTCTTATTTAAGGATTCTTGAAAGGGAAACAATTCCACCTAAGGTTGGCTCTTGGGATGCCGGTTTTGGACATTTTCAGTTTATGCCCGGAACATTTGAAATCTACGCCGTTGATGGCGACAAGGATAAGGCGCGCGATCTCATCTCCAGCTTACCAGACGCCTTTGCTTCTGCGGCAAATTACTTACATCAACTAGGTTGGGATCCGGCCAATTTGTGGGGGCGCGAGGTTATTGTTCCCCAAAATATAGATTGGGATGCAACAACAGATAAATTGAAAAAAGTGGACGAGTGGATAGCATTAGGAATAAAACCCGCTAACTTAGAGAGTTTCCCGGAAAATGAACGCAGCATCCAAGCGGCTTTAACCGCTCCTATGGGATCGAAAGGCCCCACATTTTTGACATATTCAAATTTTCGTTATATCATGAATTGGAACAAGTATGAGCTATACGCATTAACTGCCGGATTAATGGCCGACTCTATTGCAGGACGCTTTAAAGGATTTTATACACAACCAAACGGGGAAAAAATTAAATCAGAGGAGATTCAACAACTTCAAGAATACCTTTTAAATATGGGTTATCATATTGGAAACGCCGACGGGAAGCTCGGAAAAAACACTAAGCACGCTATTCGTTCCGTTCAAGGCAAATTAGGATTAATTCCAGACGGCTTTCCAGATCGACAACTTCTCAACTTATTAACAACGAAAAAACAGGAGGAAAAATAATGATAAAATATGTCTTATTACTCACAACAGCTTTGTCTTTATCAGCTTGTAGCGGCAACGTCTTTGAATCATGGGAGGAAGATCCAGAGGGAGCCCATATTTCTGCCGAAGAACTAAATGCCTATAAAGGTAGCGTTTACAAAGTTGAAAAACCCTATGATATCAATGGAGTATGGTATTTCCCAGCAGAAAATTATACTTATCAAGAACAGGGGCCAGCTTCTTGGTATGCCCCAGCCAATGGCCAACCGGTCAAAACAGCAAACGGGGAGGACTATATTGCGACAGAATTAACTGCACGCCACAAAACATTACCTCTTCCAAGTATTGTTAAAATTACAAACCTAGAAAATGGCAAAAGTATTATTGCCCGCGTCAATGATCGGGGGCCAATGGTCAACAACCGCTTGATAGATGTTTCACAAAGAGCAGCACAAGAACTGGGTTTTCCAGTCAGCGGCACGACCCAGGTAAAGGTTGAGGTTCTTGCACAAGAAAGCCAGGCCGTTCGTGACGCTTTGGTATCGGCCGGACGCGTGTATACAGAACAACGCATTGAACAAAATGATTTAACAATTGTTCCGCCAACACTGATTCCAAATGAAGAGCAGGTCCTTTATGCGCCAGCTAAAGAAAATGCTCAGACTCAGCAACCTGTTACACCGCCAATGCAACAGACGGTTGTTTATTCACAACCCAACAAGGTCATACCAACAAATGGCGTATACATTCAATTAGGTGCTTTTGGTGACGTCAATAATGCGGCGAAAGCCACTCTTGCTGCAAACAATGTAGGTCAGGCAATTACTAAAACGAAGATTTTAGGGAATCGCTCACTTTCCGTTGTTCAAACAGGACCTTTTGCCTCTCGCGCAGAAGCAGAAAGAGCATTAAAAACACTTAAACAAAGCGGATATCGTGACGCTTTTATTGTTCGTTAAGGAGATATAATGAAAAAGCTGTTATTAGCAACAACCTTATTATTAGGTGTCATTGAGGCAAACGCAGATACTTTTGGTACTGTGGCTACGCACGCGTATCTAATGGATGCCGGTACTGGCACTGTTTTATTCCAGAAAGCTGCCGAGGAGAAAATGTATCCCGCTTCAATGAGTAAGCTAATGACAGCTTATCTCTTATTCGAAGCACTTAAAAAAGGACAATATACCTTAGATACCGAGTTTATTGTTTCCGATAATGCATGGCGAAAGGGGGGGGCAAAAACTGGTGGGTCTACCATGTTCTTAACACCCAAACAATCCGTTAAAATACGCGATTTGCTAAGAGGCATTATTGTCCAATCCGGCAATGATGCCTGTATCGTTGTAGCAGAAGGCATGGCAGGATCTGAAGAGACATTTGCCCAAATGATGTCTGTTAAAGCAAAACAGTTAGGCCTTCAAAATTCTTCTTTCAGAAATGCAACAGGCTTACCAAACCCGGATCATGTTATGACAGCAAAAGATTTAGCTTTGTTAGCTCAACACATCATCAACGATTTCCCGGAATATTATCCTATCTACTCCGAAAAGGAATTTACATATAACAATATTAAACAAGAAAATCGCAACCCACTTTTGGGCCAAATTCCTGGAGCAGATGGATTGAAAACAGGGCACACCTCCGAAGCAGGATACGGTTTAACCGGATCTGTTAAAACAAATGACGGGCACAGATTAATCATGGTCATTAGTGGATTAAAATCCAATGCAGAACGATCAAAAGAGGCGAAAAAAATGATTACTTGGGGAATGACCAATTTTGAAAATGTGCCTTTGTTAACGCCCGATCAAAGTATTACCAAAATTCCTGTTTGGTTAGGCGATAAAGTCACCGTAGACGCCGTTCCGGAAAAAGAGTTGATTTATACAATGAATAAATGGGAAGACATACCTATTAAATCTGTTGTCCGCTTCAAATCTCCTATCTCGGCGCCAGTTCGAAAAGGGCAACTTCTTGGTGAAATTGTCACAACTTTACCGGACAATACTATTATCAAAACAAATTTGGTCGCAAAAGAAGATGTTTCTAAGTTAGGTTATTTTTCCAAAATTAAAACATTATTGTTGGGAGCGGAGACAGAATAATGGATGGTATATTTATCACATTTGAAGGCGGCGAGGGATCAGGCAAATCGACACAGATACGGTTGTTATCTCAAGCTTTAATACAAATGGGCAAAAATGTTCTAACAACTAGGGAACCAGGTGGCAGTCCGGGAGCAGAAGAAATTCGCCAGCTCCTTGTCCAAGGAGCAACAGATCGTTGGGATGATGTAACAGAAACTTTGCTATTTTTTGCCGCACGTCGAGATCATTTGATCAAGAAAATACTGCCTGCCATTCAGGCAGGGCAGGTTGTTTTGTCCGATCGTTTTGCCGACAGCACTATGGCTTATCAAGGCTATGGTTATGGGGACAATCCTTACCAACAAAATCTTATTAAGTCTTTGTATAAACAAGTAATTGGGGATTTTGAACCTGAATTAACGGTCCTGCTAGACATTCCCGTCGAGGAGGGGTTAAAGCGCAGTCGTCGAACCGATAACACAGAACTACGATTTGAAAACAAAGAAATCACCTTTCATGAACGTTTAAGAGCTGCCTATTTGACACTGGCAAAACAAAATCCTGAACGTTTTTTCATTGTAGATGCAACCCAAACACCCGACACTATACACCAGCAAATTATGCAAGAAATTGTTCGCAGGAATATTTTAGATCTAGAAAAAAATCATGTTTGATCAAGAATATAATCAAATTATCAACTCACTAAAGGGCCCCCATTCGGCTCAATCGTGGTTGATTGTCGGAAGGAAAGGGATAGGGAAAAAGGATTTTGCTCAGCGTTTGGCCCATAATGTTACACACAATACCCATTCCTACAATCCAAATGTAAAGTGGATTGAGTGCGACTTGACAGAAACGGCGAAAAAGGAAATCCAAAAAGCACTTCTAGCCGGAGAACAAGTTGAAGAAAAGGAGTGGGCACAAAAGACGGAAATTACTGTGGACGATATCCGTGAAGGATGCCGTTTTTTATCTTTAAAATCAGATGCTAGGAAAATTTTAATTATCAATCTTGCGGATGAAATGAATGAAAATGCACAAAACGCCCTTTTAAAAACGTTAGAAGAACCTTATCCCAACACCTTGATTCTCTTGTTATGTGAAAATATAGGGCATTTATTGCCGACTATTCTTTCTAGATGTCAAAAACTCACTTTAAATCCACCAACAAAAAGTGATTTTCAAACTGATTTAAAATGCAAATATCCTTCTTTAGACCAAGATCAATTAGATTTATTATCTTTTCTGGCAGATAATAGCATCGGAATAGCAGAAGAAATTTTAAATCTCAATGCATTAGATATTTATAATGATATGATAACACTTTTAAAAGCACCGGATTTAGATGTCACACTTTTATTAAATCTTGCTTCAACACTATCTTCAAACCAAGATTTATTTTCTCTCGGACGACAATTTTTACTCAGATGGCTGGAGGATTATTCAAAACAACTCAGCCTTATAGATCTTGAAAAAGCCCATGAAATGACCCTTCTATATGAGCAAATACAAACAACTTTTACCGAGATTGATTCTTTAAATTTAGATAAAAAACAAGCACTTATTTCATTAATACATAAAATTAGGGAGGTCTTATGACAATTGATAGTCATTGCCATCTGGATCAAGCAGATTATTTAGAACCGACAAAGACCATTATTGATCAAGCAACCGAAGCAGGTGTCTCACATATTCTAGCGGTTGCCTGTAATCCTGATGACTTTTCAGAGTTGGCTCAACAACTTCAAAACTTTCCAAATTTATATGGTGCATTTGGTATTCATCCGGAATATGCACATAAATCCCATGATTTAAAAAATTTAGAAATGTATCTAATCAATCATCATGCAGTGGCCTTAGGGGAGTGTGGTCTTGATTATCATGAAGCAGAAGCATCCCCAGAACAACAACAAAGCCTTTTTAAACAACAAATAGACTTAGCACATAAATTACATTTACCGCTTATGATTCACTCCCGTGATGCTGAAGGTGATATGCGCACTGTTTTAAAACAGGCCTATCAAGCGGGCAAGCTTTCAGATGGTTTTATTCTCCATTGTTTTTCCGGCAGTCTGGACATGGCAAAAGAAGTTATTCAAATGGGCGGATATTTATCCGCTTCTGGCGTGATCACATTCAAAAATGCGGACCGGGTAAGGGCCATTTTTGCCGAAATTCCACTTGAAAACTTATTAGTAGAAACAGATGCGCCATATTTGGCACCACATCCTTTCCGTGGAAAACCGAATCAACCAGCATATGTGCAATATACTTTGGCAAAACTAGCTGAAATTAAAGGTGTTTCCGTTCAAGAAATGGAACAAATTACCACAGATAATTTTAACCGACTGTATCTAAGGGGGAATAAATGAAAGTTACGATTTTAGGTTGCGGTCCATCCTATGGCATGCCCTCATTGACGCGAGGATTTGGTCCATCTGATCCCAATAATCCCAAAAACGTTCGAACGCGCTCAGCTATTCTTTTAACAGACAAAGACTTAGGGATACTGTTTGATACAGGTCCAGAAATTCGCGAACAATTATTAAGATGCGGCGAAGTTCCACAAATTCAAGCCGTATGTTATACACATTTGCATTATGATCACATGGGTGGCGCAGAAGATATACGAAACTTGGCAAAAGAACGCCAACAAATTATGGATGTTTATGGCACTCAGAAAGATATCACAGCTCTGCGACGTCAAATGCCTTACGTATTTGATCCATCCCATCAACAGACAATGAAATTACATCATATCAAGCCATATAAACCATTTAAAATTAAACACTTAGAGATTATGCCCATATTCCAATTCCATGGTGAAAATAATTCTCTCGGGTATAGAATAGGGGATTTTGCTTATTGCACTGATGTTAAAAAATTCGAACCGGAAGGTTGGAAATTATTAAAAGGCGTCAAAGTTTGGGTATTGGGCTGTGTGACCTTAGATAAAAACCCAAAGCATATCCATTTAGCAGAAGCCTTAAAATGGCATGAAAAGTTGGGAGTCCAACGCACTTATTTAACACACATGGGCTCAAAAATGGATTATTCAACTCTCAAAAGGACTTTACCGAAGGATATCATTCCTTGTTATGACGGCATGGAAATTGATTTGGACAATATAAAAGCATCAGAGTAGGGGTATTGCTTAAAACAAAGCTTACATAGCTGTTTTAAAGCCAAAATCATTTAGAAAGCTCTGGCGATTCCACGATAATTTCTGTCTGAGGCCGTCGCGGAAAGAAATAATTCAAAACATCCGTAAAGATATACGCCATACCAACACCGGCCATCATTAGAATAAATAAAATCATCCAAATATATTTCACTTGAAACTCCGATCATAAAGCAAATAGAGTTGATTTGAGCCAGTGTCAACCGCAGACAAAGAAATTTTATCCAAACATCATGATTTGATTTTAGACAAAAATAATAACATATTGAATCAAAAGGGGAATTATGCTATTTTTATAATCATCTTTGTCGCATAATTTATATTATGTATCCTAGCGCTTTTTAGAACGCGTTTATTCATATTATATATCAATTTCAATATGTTATATGGTTTGTGGATAAAATTTGTGGATATGTGGATAATTGATGTGGATAAATTGCTTCTGCGCGATTTTTTCGAACAACCTTCTCCAATGAAATAATTTTTATTTTGGACGAGCTAAACCCTACCATCATCCATTTTTGAACAAAATTTGCGTATTAGAACAAAGCGATCCATCTCTGGATCGCCGATTTCTGCCTTATATTACAAGAATAAACTCAAATTTACAGGTTAAATTTAATCCAATCTGTCAACTCAGCTTTGGTACAAGCCCCATGATGTTCGGCCACCTTTTGACCGTTTTTGAACAAAAGCATGGTCGGGATAGACTGAATTTCATACGTTTCAGCGGTCTTTTCGGCTTCATCTACGTCTAATTTAACAATTTTAATGCTAGCGGCCATTTCTGAGGATAATTCATCCGCAATCGGCAACATTTGGCGGCAAGGCCCACACCAAACGGCAAAAAAATCCACTAACACAGGCTTTTCACTCTTTAAAACTTCTGATTCAAAATTGGTATCATTAACTTGTTCCATAATTTCTCCTTTTCTGTATATATTTATATAGCATACTTATGCATTGGTGTCAAGGTCTTCCAAAGGCCATCTTGGACGTGCTTTGAAATCCAACTTATCGGTCAACCCCAGTTGCAAACGCTCCAAGCCGGCCCAAGCAATCATAACACCATTATCTGTGCAATAATTGATGGGTGGCGCAGAAAATACCATTTTATGTTTAGAGGCAACCTCTTCCAGCATCTGTCGCACTGCGCCATTTGCCGCAACGCCACCGCCAACAACCAAATCCTTGGCTTTTGGAAAATCTTTTTTGAAAATTTTTAAGGCATGTTCCAACCGATCCCGCATTTGCGCAACTACAGCGGCCTGAAAACTGGCGCACATATCGTTTTTTTGCGCATCAGACAAAGCACCTATTCTCTCGACTTGAACACGCACCGCAGTTTTAAGGCCTGAAAACGAAAAATCGCACCCTGCCCGCCCTTTCATCGGTATTGGCAACTGAAAAGCCTTAGGATTACCCAATTTGGCTCGTTTTTCCAAATTTGGGCCACCAGGATAACCGATTTCTAACATTTTTGCCACCTTATCAAAGGCCTCACCAGCAGAATCATCAATAGTAGCGCCGAGTTTCTTATATTTTCCAACACCGGCAACCTCCAAAATTTGACAATGCCCACCGGATGTCAATAATAGCAAATAAGGAAAACTAATTGAATTAGACAAACGAGCAACTAAGGCATGTCCCTCCAAATGATTCACAGCAATAAATGGTAAATTATGGGCAAAAGCTATTGCCTTAGCCGTCATCACACCAACCAAAACGCCACCAATAAGGCCTGGACCGGCCGCCACAGCCACCGCGGTCAAATCCTTAAAGTCTAAACTGGCCTGATCTAAGCACTCACGAATTAAAACATCACATTTTTCCAAATGAGCGCGTGCCGCGATTTCAGGGACAACGCCACCAAACCGCCGATGTTCATCATACTGAGACCAAACAACCGAAGCAAGCACCTCCCCTTTTTCATTTACTAAAGCACAGGCAGTTTCATCACAAGATGATTCTATTCCCAAAACTATTTGCTTTTTTTTAGCCATAAATCCACAGCTCCCTTATCATTTGTCCATTGTGTTTTCCTGATATATTGTTTAAAAATCGGCGTTTCTAACCATCCCATAAATTCCAAACGAATGGCCCCTTGCCCTTCTCTACCTTTACCTGTAATAATTTGCACACTTTTCGTTCCTATTTTATAATGTTTTTCAACAAATTGCAACGTGTTTAAATAAGCCTCTTGTATAGTCATTCTATGTAGATCCAGTTTCAACGGCAACGTTTTAACAAATTTATAACGCACCTTTAGACGCGGCGGCAAATCTTTAAGAACTACATCAACTTTCAACGGCTGAATCTCTTTTTTTAATTTATCCCATAATTCTATATCTTTAGCACAATTCATATTATTTCTTCGGCAATAATAAATAATAGCTACCCTTTTGATTCATATGGCCCGCTGTCTGAAAAGCTTCCTTTCCATATCCCCAAAAGAAATCAGCACGTATACCGCCCTTAATTGCAGAACCGGTATCTTGAGCCATCATCAGCTGTCTAATCGGCGCACCATCCGGAGTTGTTGTTTCCAACCACATTGGTGTATGCATAGGAATATAATTCGTATCTACAGCCAATGAGCGTTTTGGAGTCAACGCAACACCCGCCGACCCTATCGGGCCATCACCAGCCAACTCTTTAAAGAAAATATATCTTTCATTTTTCTGCATAAGCTTTGAAGCAACATTGGGGTGAGCCATACACCACTCACGAATACGAGGCATAGAGTTGGCTATAGAGGGATCAACCCCCTCCTCTTTCAAAATAGAGCCAATACCCGTAAAGTCACGTCCGTTATTTCCTGCATAGCCTAATTGTAGAACCTCTCCATCCGGCGTTATCATGCGTCCAGAGCCTTGAACATGCATAATAAATAAATCTATTGGATTATCCGCCCAAGCAATAATCTTGGCATCTTTTAACCCCTTGTTTTCAATAGAAGCCCGAGAAGGATATTTCTCTCCATTTTGATAATCCAATGGCGCTCCATAGATAGGCATCTGCGCTCCATTTTCGTGATAGCGAGTTCCGGTTAATTCCGCCTCATAATAACCGGTAATCTTTCCATACTCACTTCCTCGGCTCGTAACTTTATAAGGCTGTAAGGTATTTTCAACTAATTTCCTCAATTCAACATCAGTGTTAACCGAAGTAAGACCGATACAAAAGCTTTCAAAACCGACCGGCTGCTTAGAACAACTTCTTTGTAAAGCCGGCAAAGCATCTTTCAAAGAATCTTGCTGCCACCCGTTTAGATCATTAAATGAAACAGGAGTCAACCGAAATGCTCTACCCTTTGACAAATAATGTGATGAAGAGCAAGCTGTCAAAAAAAACAGAAAACCTAAGGCCCAGAAACTACGCAAAATGTGCCTCCTTAGGCTCAATGGCACTCACAACCCAAGCATTTTCCTTCTTTTGAACAAAGGTCCAATTTTCTTTAACTGTTGCAACATAAAGAGGATCTCCCTCTATTACATTATTCTTTTCATCCTTTAATAAATTAATTTGCTCGGTTGTAAAAGAAACGACCTTCTTTGTGGGGGTATCTTGCACGATCGCCACATCTTTAAACCCGATTAAAGTAAATTCAACTTTTTGATGTAAATCTTCCCGAGCTTTAATTGCCTGTTGAAAAACAGGCAAAGCACGATCATGTAAATAGTTTTTGATATCTGCAAGACGACCTTTCGCAAAAGCTTCTGCTACACTAGCAAAAATCATTTTTGCAGTATTTGTAAAGTCCATTTGAATCTCTTTATCTATAAAATTAGCCACTGCCAAAGTATCTAATTCCAAAACCTGTCCTGTTTTTTTTGAAATCAATCGAATCTTTGGCTTGTTAGATTTTGCCTCTTTAATCGCTAAAAACAAGCGTATTCCAAAGAATATGACCAATGCACTTAAAAGAATATTGCTAAAAATCATTTTTTGCCTTTACTTTTATTTTTTTTTGTTTAAAATAGTCATTACTAGTTAAACAAATTTAAAAACTTTTTTCAAGAGGATTTTATAAAATGACAGAAAGCGCAAAAAACAAAGTCGAAAACAAGCCCGAAGAACAGACATTTGTTCTTCAAATAAATGCTCAGTATATCAAGGACTTATCATTTGAAGCTCCAGCATTACCTCAAGCATTTTTAGCATTAAAAAAGCCACCAGAAATTTCCATAGATATTGATGTGGCCGCCAAAAAAGCTGATGAAAAACATCATTATACTGTCGATTTGTCAATCAAAGTTAGAGCCACTATGGATGAGGATCATAAAACATTATTTCTATGTGAACTCGTATATGGTGGTTTAGTTACCTTAGAAGCTCCCGAAAATCATATTGAGCCTCTACTCCTCATAGAAATTCCGCATTTATTATTCCCATATGCGCGCTCTATCATTGGGACCTTGGTCCGTGAAGCAGGTTTCCCAGCATTACAGATTAATCCTATTGATTTTGCAAGTCTTTATCGAGCCAAACTTGCTCATGCACAACAAGAAAAACAACAAAAGAAAGGAGAATAAAATGTTTATATGTTTTATTTTAGGAATTATTGCTAGTATTTCTATTATTGTTTACAAAGGATTATATTTTGGGCCATGGCCTGCTGTTTTAAATACAGTTGGTATGTGCTTAATAGGATCCGTTATTTTGTATGTTGTTTTACAGATCTTGGGCAGCATCGGAGGTTTCCTGATTAAGTTGGCATTAGTCATTATCGTGGCCGGGGCTATTATTTTTGGGGGTCACAAATTATGGAACTCTGCAAATCCTACAAAGCAATTGCCTGATATAAACATTAGTGCAATCACACAACCCGTCTATAATTGGGTTCAAAAGTGGATTCATTAAATGGAATGGATTATCCAATCAGAAAAGGATTTAAAAAATATCGCCACAAAAATCATACCTACATTAAAAAAGGGAGATATTGTGGCATTAGAAGGAGATTTAGGGGCTGGAAAGACAACTTTTGTTCGAACGCTTATCAGAACATTGACTAGTTCTGATGTAGAAGTTCCCAGCCCAACCTTCACTTTACTTCAAACTTATACAACACCAAACTTTTTGTTATATCATTTTGATTTCTATCGGCTAAAAAATCCAGAGGAAGCTTATGAAATTGGGATTGAAGAAGCCTTTGCCGACGGCGTTTCCTTTATTGAATGGCCACAAAAAATTGGATCTTTGCTACCTAAAAACCACAAAACAATTTCTATCGATATTTTGTCCAATGGTTCACGACGCATTGTTTATGAGGGGGAAACATGAAAACACGTATTTTTTATTTAAAGAAATTTTTAAAAAAGCACCGGATTAATGAAGATAACTTAACATGGTTGCCTTCGGACGCATCGACAAGGCGTTATGCACGTGTTTATAAAGGGAAAAACTCCTATATTTTTATGGACTCTCCATTAACAGAAAAACCAAAAGAATTTTATCAAATAACCCAACTGTTGAGAAGGAATAAACTCCCTGCTCCTAGAATTTTTGCAAAAGATTTAAGACACGGCTACATGTTATTAGAAGATTTCGGGAAAGAAAGGTTGTCCCATTTTGCCCACAAAAATACAAATTCATTAGAACCATATTTTGATGCCATAGATTTGCTTGTTCGAGTGCAAAAGATAACTCCTAGCAACAGCATTCCGAAACAAAGCCTTCAACAATGGATTAAAGCAATGAATATCTTTTTAAACTACTTTTTCCCATATGTTATAGGCAAAGAACTAAGCAATAAAGCAAAAGAAGATTTTTATGCGTTGTGGGAAAGACTTTCTCAAAAAATAAACTTGCTTCCCTCCGCTATATGCTTGGGAGACTATCACTTAGATAATTTAATGCATAAAAAAGATGGCACTCTTGGGCTGCTTGATTTTCAAGATGCTACCATTGGTCCCGTTTTTTACGATTTAATTGCATTAATTGAAAATGATCGAGAACCATTGCCAGAATCAAAGGCTCAACAAGTTCTAAAACATTATTTGGAATTACGGCCAGAGCTTGATCAAAAAAAATATACAGAACTATTCCCCGTTATTGCGGCACAATGGCATACACGAGTTATTGGTGTTTTTGTCAGGATGTGTGTTCGCATGAAAAACCCAAAATATTTAAGTTTTTTAAAAAATGATTGGGATTTACTTGCTCGCAATCTAAAATCTCCACTTTTGAACGAATATAAGGCTTGGTTAAATAAATACGTGCCGACTAAAAATCGCAATATCCCCAAAAATCTATCTGAATTTAAACCGGTTCGCA
Source organism: uncultured Alphaproteobacteria bacterium (assembly GCA_905236245.1). Lineage (GTDB taxonomy): Bacteria > Pseudomonadota > Alphaproteobacteria > CAAHEQ01 > UBA3637 > UBA3637. The sequence goes on along the minus strand of CAJOPC010000013.1, from coordinate 32,993 downwards.
CAGCGATGATGTTGGCTGCAGGCCTAGGAACTCGCATGAGACCGTTGACAAATCTTCGTCCAAAACCACTGATTAAAGTCAATAAAAAGTGCCTATGTCAATACACATTAGATGCTTTGCTTAAACACCAAATCGAAAATTTCGTCATCAACACAAGTTATAAGGGCGAACAACTGCATGAATATTTGAAAGATTTTCCTATCCCCGTGCACTTTTCAGACGAAAAAGAATTATTAAATACTGGCGGCGGCGTCAAAAAAGCGCTTCCAATCTTGAAAAAAACAGGCAATGATGGCTTTTTTGTCGTTAATTCGGACACCATCTGGGTAGATACACAAACGGCTTTATTGCGCGAAATGGAAAAAGCGTGGGATCCCCAAAAAATGGATTGTTTATTAGCGTTGATTCCAACAAAAAATGTGCATGGTGATTTATATAAAGGAGACTATTTCCTGAAAGATAATCGCCCCGTTCGGCGGCATCCAGAAGATGATGTGGCTCCTTATATGTTTATGGGGGTTCAAATTTTACACCCTCGAGCATTTGATAAGATTCAAGAAACAAGCTTTCCTCTGTGGAAACAAATATATGATGTGGCCGAACGCAATCACAGAATGGGATATATTATTTTTGACGGGTTTTGGTTTAATGTCGGAACTCCAAAAGCGGTTAAAACGGCGACATCTTTCTTAAAAAGGCTGAAATGATTTATGGTATAAGTTTCTCGGATGATTTGGCAGACATTCTTGTGGATCACCTCTTGCAAGAATACAAGTCGGATCTTGTCAACATGGCAAAAGTTTGGATTATATTGCCAACCAAGAGAGCATGCCTCAAAGTTAAGGATATATTCTTAAAAAAAGCACACAATCAAAACTTATTATTGCCAAAACTTTATCCTCTCTATGAATTAGAAATATTGGATAGTGATATACCCTCTGCTGTTGAAAAAACGGAGCGATTATTATTGCTAACAAAATTGTGCCAAGCCAAACCCAGCATACATACAATGGATAAAGCTTTAAAAATGGCTATCAGTTTGAGTGAGCTTTTAGATTTATCATATCAATTCGATCTAGATTTAACAAAATTAGATGAGCTTGTTACTATCAATCAATTTGCAGAACATTGGCAGCAAACTGTTCAATTTTTAGATATTTTACACACCCATTGGCCCAGGATACTAAAAGAACGTGCCAAGATTGATCCTATGGACAGATGCGTTCGCCAAATTAAACAACTCACACAACAGATTAAAAACAATGAAATATCTGATCCTATTATTCTTGCGGGATTTGAAGAAATATTTCCCGCCCTTACCGAATTGATACAAGCAGTATCTTCTCATGAAAAAAATTTAGTTTTCCAAGATAATTTCGTTGCCTCCCAAAATTCCAAAGTAAAACCTTATCGCGTTAAAACAACACCACAAGAACCTGCCATTGTTGAAGCGCTGACTAAAAAAGATTGGCAACCAGGAGTTATATCAAAGGACGCCCTTGATCATGTTCATTTAATTACTTCAAAAACACAGACACAGGAAGCTTTAACAATTGCTCTTTTACTCCGTGAGGCATTGGAAAAAAAGGATCAAACAACGGCCTTTGTTACCACAGATAGGACACTCGCACGACAAGTTATTTCCGAAATGAAACGCTGGGGCATCACATTAGATGACTCTGCTGGCACACCTTTAAATCATACCCCTATCGGTGAATACCTGTTGTTAATTGCACAGTTAGGCTGTAATCCAACAGGGCAACATTATTTAAGTTTGTTAAAACACCCTTTGGCTTGTGATGGTTTAATGCCCGCTGAATTAAGGCAACGCGTGCAAAAAATAGAACGAACTCTACGTGAAAAAAATGCAGCCTGGCATATGGACCTCAATACAGATTTTACCAAATGGATAAATCTTTTTAAAAATAACTTTTTAACCAATCTCAACACCATTTTGAACCAACATATCTCTTTGGCGGAAACTTTGGCCACTAGCGCCGATAAAAGCCCTTTTGAACGATTATGGCAAGACAACGCGGGAATAGCGGCCTCCCAATTATTGACAGATTTAAAAAATATGGCACATATCATTGGCAACATTGAACCAATGTCATACCCCGAAATTTTAAAGATTTTAATGCAACAAGTTTCTATTCGTCCAAAATATGGCACACATCCAAGATTAGACATTCTTGGGCCAATTGAAGCCCGATTTCACCACCCAGATGTTTGTATCATAGGGGGCTTAAATGAGGGAACTTTTCCGCCTCAACCCGAAGCAGGACCATGGCTAAATCGCCCTATGCGCATACAATTAGGGCTCCCTTTACCAGAAGAAAAAACAAGGGAATTAGCTATGGATTTTGCCCATTTGTGTTGCTCTCAAAAAGTTTATTTAACTCGGGCTCAAAAAGTTGATGGGGCGCAAACTGTTCCATCGCGCTTTTTAGAACGTATAAAAGCTGTTGCACAAATTAATGATATTTCCTTCCCTGAAAAACAAGCACACTTAGCCTCACTAATGGATTTACCACAAGAATTCGATATCCCTGTGCGCCCTGCTCCAAAACCACCGGTTGCAGATCGTCCGAACAAAATCTCTGTCACACAAGTTGAAACATGGCGAGTCAATCCTTACGCAATTTATGCGCGTTACATTTTAAAACTATTTCCATTGCCTGCTTTAGAAAATCAACCTAAAAACGCTATTTTTGGCACCTTAATTCATCAAGCTATTCATGACTTTTTAGAACAAAACCCAAATTCTACAAGCAAATCAGAGCTGATTGCCATTGCTAACAATATTTTTGAAAAAAGCAATTTGTCCCCCCCAGATCAAATCTTATTGAAAATAAAGTTTGAACATATTGCCGATTTCATTATTGATCAACAACAATTTGCCCATCGAATCAAGAAGGTCTATTCCGAAGAAAAAGCCCATGTTGATTTTCAAATAAACGATCAAACTTTCCGATTAGAAGGAACGGCGGACAGAATTGATTTAATGAAAGATAATACCGTTCGTTTGGTAGATTATAAAACTTACCAATCAAGTTTGCTTGGGATGAAAAGTGTTAAAGAAGGCATGGCGCCGCAATTAGCACTAGAAGCTTTGATTTTAAAAAATGGTGGCATTCCGGATTTAACAGACAAAGCAATAACAACACTCTCCTATTGGTTTTTAAGTAATAAAGAGAAGGAATCTTATACAAAGGACATTCTCACTTCGGAAAAGGATGTGACAGAGCTGCTAAACACGACAAAAGAAGGCCTTTATCGAATTGTAAATGCTTTTCAAAATCCAGAAACACCTTATGAAGTTTATCCTTCACCACAATTGACAAACAAAACTCAAAAAGAAAAATATGACGATTATGCACATCTTGCTCGACGCCAAGAATGGACAACAGATGAAGAGGATTCAGAATGAACAGCTTAATCAACAGAGAACAAATAAAAGCAAGCAATCCTTATGATTCTGTATGGGTTTCGGCCTCCGCAGGCACCGGGAAAACAAAGGTTTTGACAGACCGTGTTTTACGATTGTTGCTACAATCCAATACCCCCGAAAAGATTTTATGCATTACATTTACTAAAGCCGCAGCTGCAGAGATGTCTAATCGAATTAATCATATATTGCAACAATGGGCTATCTGCAACCAAGAAGAATTAATAAAAAACATCCACGCTTTGTCTGGCGAAGAACCTGATAAAGAAACAATACAGCGCGCTCGTCAATTATTTGTAACAACTTTGGAAGCTCCGGGAGGAATAAAAATTATGACTATTCATAGTTTTTGCCAAACCCTACTCCAACGTTTTCCTTTGGAAGCCAATGTTCCTCCACATTTTGAAGTGCTGGATGATTTAAGCGCTCGAACAATATTAGAGCAAATTTTAAATGATATTTTTAGAGATCCGGACCTTTATGATACATTATCACAAATGTTGGCGCTTGTTTCTACAAATTCATTGCCAGAAGTATTTAATAAAATTTTAGATAACTCCGCCCCTCTTTGGCAATTAGTGGCTCGTCATCCGGGAGGATTACAAAGTATTATTTATGCAATAAAGCAATACTTTAATATATCAAAATATCATTCTGAAAATGAAATAATAAAGGAACATTTTAACACGAAAGATTGGCCTCTAATCAAAAGCACCTATCTTACACAAAAAGATGAAATTTTCAAACCTCGTGGCAACAAAAAAAATCTAAATCAAGAAATTGCTCAACAAGTTTTTGAAACCAACGAAAATATCAAAAAGTTTCGTATAACTGAAGCAACAAATATCCTATTGAGTCTAGCCTTTCGAGCATTGGAAAAATACCAAGCCATTAAAAATCAAAAAGCGGCCTTAGATTATACAGATTTAATTGAAAAAACAAATGAATTATTAACGCATTCCTCTACTGCTGCTTGGGTTTTATTCAAGTTAGACGGGGGCATTGATCATATCCTAGTCGACGAAGCACAAGACACGAACAAAGCTCAGTGGGGCATCATTCAAGCTTTGACCGAAGAGTTTTTTAGTGGCGAAGACCAAAATGAACATTTAAGAACTCTATTTGTTGTGGGAGACAAAAAGCAATCTATCTTTAGCTTTCAAGGAGCCGATCCCGCAGAATTTGAAAAAATGCGGCAATATTTCGAAAACAAAATTCAAAGCAGTCAAAATAATTTTCAAAATATCCCGTTGAATTACTCTTTCCGATCGACAGAGCCTATTCTCAGATTAGTTAATTACCTATTAAAAAATGAACAAGCAAAGGATGGTGTCTTGTGGGAAGGAGAAGAAGCTTTCCATTTAGCCAATCGATCCAAAGATGCTGGATTGGTTGAAATATGGCCTCTTGAAAAGGATGAAACTTTACCCCCCTTTGATCCTTGGACGCCACCTGTTACACGGCAAGATAATAAATCCTCCATGCATCGTTTAATCAACAAAATTGGAGATAAGCTTGAATCTTTAATCGGCAAAGAAATTTTACCATCTAAAAACAGGCTTATTCAACCTAGTGATATTTTAATTTTACTGCAACAACGCGGCAAAATGATGGGAGAAATTGTAAAAATGCTCAACAAGCGACATATTCCTGTTGCAGGAATAGATCGTCTTGTTCTGACCGATCATTTGGCTATCCAAGATTTGATGGCATTGACTGAGTTTGTTTTACAACCGGAAAATGATTTAAATTTAGCCAATTTAATCAAAAGTCCTCTTTTAAACCTAACAGAAGATGATTTATACGCTATCTGCGTTCATCGGGATAAAAACTCCGTATGGCAGCGTCTCAAAAAACTTTATCCCACACAAGCCTCTTTCTTGAAACAAATTCAAAATATTGCGGACAAATGTCCTCCTTTTGAATTTTACAGCACCATTTTAGGTCAACTTAAAGGTCGCCGAAGCTTTATTAAACGCTTTGGTTTAGAGGTAAATGAAGCCTTAGACGAATTTTTGAATCTTACCTTAAAATTCGAACAAGACCACACCCCTTCACTTCAAGGTTTCTTGAATTGGTTCAGTCAACACAAAATTGAAATTAAACGCGATTTAGACAATTCGAACACTAATGCTGTCCGCATTATGACCGTTCACGCATCCAAGGGATTACAAGGAAATATTGTCTTTTTGCCTGATACACGTCTAGTCAAACCTCGCCCGGAACAAGGTGGCCAAATTATTTGGACAGAGAATAATCTACCACTTTGGATACCATCCTCAGGAGTTCGTCCACACTCTCTCGACATTCTATTCAAAAAACAAGAGCATCTTGCAGTACAAGAACGCAAACGCCTTTTGTATGTAGCCATCACACGAGCATGCGATTATTTATTTATCGGAGGCTATGGCAAAGCGTATGATAACAATTGGTATGATTTGATTAAAAATGCAATCGATATACCCGAAGACAAGGATGAAACAATACGGTTTTGCTCTGATCAAATAGAAATAAAAAAAGATTTAAAACCCGCTCTAACAATATCAGATTTTGATCAAATGCCTGCATGGGCCATTCAAAATCCTGCCGAGGAAGCGCCTGTTATTTTACCCCTTTCTCCAAGCAAACTCGGCGAAAAAGAAGATGCTATCATTGAGCATTCTATTACAGATAAAAATCAAGAAATAGCCCTTAGACGCGGCACTTTCCTACATAAATTGCTACAGTTTTTACCAACTATTGCCAAAGAGCGCCGTTTAGAAATAGCAAGGAAGCTATGCCCTAACGATATAGAATTACCAGAAAATTTAATGGATATTTTTGAAAAGGAAGAACTCAAAGAGCTCTTTGGCCCAAACTCTTTAGCTGAAGTCCCTATTGTTGGCACTTTAAATGGTCAACTTATTTCCGGTCAAATTGATAGATTAGTTATTTTACCAAATGAAATTAAAATTATTGATTACAAAACAAATAGATATGTTCCTTCAAAGGCCCCTGAGATATACCGAAAACAACTTTTAGCATATAAGGACTTGCTTAAAAAAATTTTTCCTGATAAAATGGTAAGAACTTATTTGTTATGGACACAGACTTTATATTGCGAGGAAATAAAATGAAATTGTTTTTGCAAATAATGGGCTTGCTCTTTTTAACTGCATGTATCATTATTCCACCAAAGCCAGAAGGCTTTATCGAAAAAGAGATTCAAACTTCAAACTTTTCCATCGCTGTCTGGGAAAAAGAAAACATTCAACCAGAACAAACATTACGAATTTATATTGAAGGAGATGGCGATCCAATCCCTTCCCATCTGATTGCACTGGATTTTGCTAAACGGGATACAAATCCAAATGTCATTTATATTGCTCGTCCATGCCAATGGACAAAGGATGCTGTCTGCAAGCAAAAACCTAATATCTATGGCCAAGATCGTTTCCACGAAGAAATTATGCGAGAAATGCAAGAGCTCATTTACTATCTGATTAAAAAATATCATGCCCCTGATATTGAGTTAATCGGCTATGATGGCGGGGCAGTTGTTGCCTTGAATATGGCCGCAAAATCTCCAACAAAGCGCGTTATAACTATTGCCGGCATTACCAGCTTGTCTGCTTATAATTTCTACCATAACTTACCGAATGTGGAAAACGCCGAAGATCCAGAAGACAATAGTTTTGTTTTGGCACAAATTCCCCAAATCCATTATGTTGGCGCACAAGATGAAGTCACGCCACGTAAATTAGCAGAGCATTTTGTTGCACATTTAAAACGCCCAAAATCGGCTGTTGTGAAAGTTGTCCCTGATGTTAATCACGTAAATTGGCAGGGTGTTAGGTTAGATTATTGATGTTTTTATATCTTATCCCTTTTATTGTTTTTATCCTGGATTGGTGCAGTAAATATGCGGCTTTGACATATTTAGATAAGCATATTCCTTTAGAAGTCACACCTTTTTTCAACTTTTATCTGACTTTTAATCCGGGGATTAGTTTTTCCTTATTTGTCGCTCAAAATACTTACGATAGCTGGCTTTTGACTGCAATGGCTTGTCTTATTTGCTTTTTCATCCTATATATGTTTAGAAAAGAAAAAAACAAAAAAACAAAATTTGCACTGATGTTAATTTTGGGAGGTGCTTTAGGTAATATTTTTGATCGGATTCGTTACGGCGCAGTCATAGACTTTTTAGATTTTCATATAGCTCAATATCACTGGCCAGCGTTTAATTTAGCTGATTCCGCTATTTGCATCGGAGTTATGATAATCATCTGTCAAACTTTGTGGAGAAAAAAATGAAATTTTTAATGTGTATGATTTTATGTACTTGCTTAACCGCTTGTGGATACAACAAACCTCCATTAGATGAAACACAAGTTGTCGATGGAAAGTCTATTATCATACCCCCAGAATTTAATCAATTACCAAAGGAGAATTAAATGAGTATTTACGATGATTTACGCACTAAAGCTAGTGCTATGAAATCTTTCAATTTGCATCAAGCATTTGAACAAGATTCAGATCGCTTTAATCGTTTTCATGTGGAATTTGAAGACCTTTTATTAGATTATTCTAAAAACCTGATTGACGACGATACAATGTCCCTGCTCTACAAATGGGCGGAAGAACGTCATTTAAAAGATGCTATAGACCAAATGTTTAGTGGCACAAAGTTCAATTCAACGGAAGGTCGCGCGGTTTTGCATACAGCTTTACGTAATCGATCCGGGAAATCGATCAAAGTTGATGGCAAGGATGTCATGCCGGATGTGTTAGCAGTATTGGATAAAATGCATAACTTTTCAGATGCAGTACGTTCCGGAAAATGGTTAGGCGCTACAGGCAAAAAGATTACAGATGTTGTCAATATCGGTATTGGTGGGTCTGATTTAGGACCTTGTATGGCTGCAAATGCCCTCACCGCTTATCGTGATAGAGATATTCGCTTGCACTTTGTTTCAAATGTAGACGGCACAGATATCGCTGAAAACTTAAAGCAATGTGATCCAGAAACAACACTATTTATTGTATCTAGTAAAACCTTTACAACACAAGAAACAATGACAAATGCCAACACGGCACGTGCTTGGTTAGTCAATGCTTTGGGTGAAAAAGCCGTCGAAAAACATTTCGTTGCAGTTTCTACAAATACAGAAGAAGTTCAAAAATTCGGCATCAATCCCAACAATATGTTCGTATTCTGGAACTGGGTTGGAGGCCGCTATTCCATGTGGTCTGCTATCGGGCTTAGCTTGATGATTGGTATCGGCTATGATAACTTTATCAAGATGCTAGAAGGTGCTCATGCCATGGACAAGCATTTTCAATCTGCCGATTTTACCGAAAATTTGCCCGTTATTTTGGGCTTGATCGGTTCTTGGTATGCTGGTTATATGGGGGCCGAAAGTTATGCGGTTTTGCCCTATGATCAATACTTAAACCGTTTACCTGCTTATCTGCAACAATTAGATATGGAATCCAATGGTAAAAGCGTAGATCGTGATGGCAAATCTGTCACCTACCCCACTGGGCCGATTTTGTTTGGAGAACCAGGCACAAATGGACAGCACTCGTTCTATCAATTGATTCATCAAGGAACACACTTGATTCCAGTTGATTTTATTGCGCCAATTCATTCATTAAATGAGACAGACAAACATCATGATATCTTACTCGCCAATGTCATAGCCCAAGGGGAAGCTTTGATGCGTGGTAAAAATCGGGAAGAATTGTTGGCTGAAGGCGTGGAAGAGCGCTTGATTCCATTTAAAACCTTTACAGGCAACCGCCCATCCAATACCATTTTGATTGACAAAATCACCCCTTATACATTTGGCATGTTGATCGCCATGTATGAGCACAAAGTTTTTGTACAAGGCGTGCTTTGGAACATCAATTCGTTTGACCAATTTGGTGTAGAGCTCGGCAAACAATTAGCCAAGAAAGTTTTGCCAGAATTACTTGATAAAAATCAAGAGGTTAAACATGATAGCTCAACAAATGCTTTAATAGAAAAAATTCGGGGAAAACGCCACTAAAAATAATTTATCGACTAAGCCTTACGGAATTATTGCTTTTCCAAATCTGTAAAACGACTATATTCTCCATCAAAGTACAATTTCACTGTACCAACGGGACCGTGACGCTGTTTGGAAACAATAACCTCTGCCTGATTAGCTAACTCAAGTTTCTTTTGTTCCAATTCGGCCATACGAATTGCAAATTTCTCCGGTGTTTCATTCAAATGACGCGTAGCTTGCTCATTTTGTAAATAATAAATCTCACGATATACAAACATCACAATATCAGCATCCTGTTCAATAGAACCAGATTCACGCAAATCCGATAACATCGGGCGTTTATTATCACGTTGTTCAACCAAACGAGAGAGCTGTGACAAAACAATCACAGGAACTTCTAACTCTTTAGCCATAATCTTCAAAGCGCGCGTCATTTCCGATAACTCTTGTACACGATTTTCGGAACGATTGCCACTAGAAATCAACTGTAAATAGTCAACAATAATGAGCCCAAGCCCCTGCTCTTTATTTCTGAGCATACGTCTAGCACGATTCTTAATCGCCGCAACGGTAATTCCCGGGGTTTCATCAACATACAAAGGAACCTTTGACAGCAAACCCACAGCCGCCGCCAGTTCTTCAAACTGATCTTCCGTCAACTTTCCTGTCCGCATCAAGTGATTAGAAACACTAGCTTTAGAAGCCAAAATACGCCCGGCAACTTGCTCTGCAGACATTTCCAAAGAAAATAAAGCAACTGACTTTTTAACAGCCCCCGGCTTTTTATTTTCTTTTTCAAAAAATTGAGCCGCATTAAAAGCGATTGTTGTTGCCAACGCCGATTTTCCCATTGCAGGACGTCCCGCCAAGATAAGTAAATCGGTATCATAAAGGCCACCTAAAAGCTTGTCCAAGTCAACCAATCCCGTCGGAACACCCGCCACGCCGGTTGGATTTTTCATTGCTTGTTCGGCAGAAGCCAAAGTCAATTGAAGAGCGGAGCTTAATACTTGTGGACCGCCACGAATTTCACGCTCATTAGCCAACTCAAACAAATACTTTTCCGCATTTTCAATTTGCTGAGTTGCTTCTTCATCTAAATTACGATCAAAGGCCTTATTTACAACATCTGTTCCCAATGAAATAAGTTGACGCCGCGTATAGCAATCCAAAATCTCACGGGCATAATCAACCACATTGATGATCGTAGACGCCGATGATACCAACTTTGCCAAATACTCCACACCGCCAACATCTTTCAAAGCGTCATCATGCACAAACAAGGGTTTTAACGTTACAATATCCGCAATGCGGCCTTGTGTAATATAATTATAACAAGCATCAAAAATCTTCCCATGCACGGCATAAGAAAAATGAACAGCCTTCAAAAAATCGGACACTTTTTCCAAATTATGATTGTCAGACAAAATAGCCCCTAAAACGGCTTGTTCTGCCTCTAAATTTTGAGGCGGAATACGGGGTGTGTCATTCAAACCAACCATAGGAATCCTTTTGTTAACTATTTTTTAACCAATCATACAAAACTTTTTTCCAAAATGCAACCCTTTTTGTTTGCTTTTTTTTCTTTTTTTGTTTACATTAGAACAAAAGGAGAACAGAGATGATAGGAAAACTGACAGGAATTATTGATTCTTTCTATGAAGATTATTTAATTTTGGATGTAGCTGGTGTAGGTTATCGCGTCTTTTGTTCATCCAAAACAATGGGGAAAATGCCGACCAAAGGTGGCACGGCCTCCTTATGGATAGAAACACAAGTGCGAGAAGACCATATTCACTTAATCGGTTTTGCAGATACTATCGAACAACAAATGTTTAATTTACTCAGCACAGTTCAAGGCGTAGGAGCAAAGGTAGCATTGGCTATTTTATCAGCTCTCACCCCAAATGAAATTCAAATGGCCGTAATGGCTGCAGATGGTAAGGCCTTTACGCGCGCTAGCGGTGTTGGTCCAAAACTAGGTGTTCGATTGATAACAGAATTAAAAGGAAAGATGGGGGCATTAGGATCCAACGAGACAATGCAAGTGTTAAGTTCAGGCTCCTCCTCTACTCCGGTTCAAAATCAAGCAATGGAAGAAGCTATCTCTGCTTTAGCAAATTTAGGTTATGCACGCATTGAAGCCGGCATGGTGGTTGCCAATGTCTTACGTCAAAATCCGGATTTAGAAACGGCGGAACTCATCCGCCTATCTTTACGTGAAATCGGCAAAGGGAGTTTTTAATGAAGAAAATCGTATTTACATTACTTTTATTTTCTTCGCTATCCACTTTTGCCTTGCTGCCTCCTGAAATGCACATGGCAGATCCTTCCTGTCCTAAAGATGCACCTTTTAGACGTGCAGAATGGAATAGTAAAACCTATAGAAATGACATTCCTTACGGCCAGTGTATTTCTTGTAATGATCCTAGGGGCCTTATGATGGATGAAGCAGATTGCGCTAAATGTCCTAATCGCACCTCCGTAGGATTCAATGACATTATTTCAAGAACGCATTGCCGATTAAAAAAATGCCCTCCTGATAAACCTGCTTATGCAGGCGCATGGAACTGGGAAGGATGCAAAACATGTGATGATGCAGATACTTTATACACAAACAAAGAAGATTGCGCTAAATGTCCAAACAGACGTTGGGTTGATGTTGCCGACGTTTGCGCACCACGTGGGGACAAAGATATTTATTTTAAAGAAACATGTACTTATGAACCCGAGACAATTATTGAAGGCAGAAAAAGAGATCCCAAAATTGATTGCTCACAACTTTCATCTACTCAAGGTGTTATCACATCTGCCGAGGAATGCGCAAGGTGTTCAAATACACGCATAGAAAATGGGTGTTGTGTTCTTAATGGTGCCAATACCGCACAAATTTCAGAACAAAGCCCTGCCAAAATGCCAGAGAATCTACCCAAATTAAAAAATGCGAATTATTTAGATGACTTACAAATTTTCAAAGATACTGACGGCATAGTTAAAAAAATTAAATCCCCAGACGAATATCCTGCCGCACAAAAGGAAAAGGAAAAAATTGTCGCATATCACACCATAACTCAACCATATCAAGCATGTCTTAAATTAGGTTTTCCTGAGGTCACGGACCAAAAACAGCTTTCCGAACAGCTTAAAAAATGTAGAGGGAAAATGGAATCGATGTGTGATAAAATTCTTGATGACTGCAGAGAAAAATCAAGGCAAGGCATAAATACAGACAAATGCGAGAAGAATTATAAACAGTGCCGTGATGATTATTTTAACAATCTTAATGATAGTATAAAAAATTTGGTGCTACATCTTTCTGAGTGGACTATTAACTTCTTTAAATTAAATCGAAAGTTAGCGACTCCATTCTCCGGAGATTTATGGGTTAAAAATGATGAAGGGAAAGAAGAATTATATTTATACCAAGATGGCATACAAAAAGAAAAATATGATTTTTCCATTCAAGATATTGAGGATGAACACCTAAGCTTTTATCAGAAATTAGATACAAATGGAAAAAAACGTTTGTACCTATTAACATCTAACGATCTTTATTCTGGCATCATATTAAAAGAAAAGCTTCCCAAAAAAGAATTTTGTATTTTACATTACCTGGCTCAAGACTATAAAGATGGTCTTCCGATCAACGAACCATATGAACTAACAGTTGCCTTTTGCAATCAACCGAATTTGCGCTCAAAAGTTTCTATGACTATTGGCGAACTATTTAATAAAAAACATCAATCCAGAGAATCAAAAAAGGACTAAACCATGGTAGAAAATAGAATTATTGCCCCACAAAAACAAACAGGAGATGAAGAACTTTACAAAGGTCTGCGCCCCCAAAGTTTAGATGACTTTGTGGGACAAAGGACGCTTTGTCAAAACTTACGCGTGTTCGTAAATGCTGCGCGTGATAGACAAGAAGCTATGGACCATGTTTTGTTATTTGGTCCTCCGGGGCTAGGTAAAACCACTCTTGCACAAATCGTTGCAAAGGAATTAGGCGTCAATTTTCGCCCAACCTCAGGCCCTATGATTTCCAAATCGGGTGACTTAGCCGCCATTTTAACGAATTTAGAGCCTCGTGACGTGTTATTCATTGACGAAATTCACCGCTTAAATCCAGCGGTTGAGGAAGTGCTTTATTCTGCTATGGAAGATTATCAACTGGATATTGTCATTGGTGAAGGCCCTGCCGCTCGCTCAGTTCGTATTGATTTGCCTCCATTTACATTGATTGGGGCGACAACCCGTTCTGGCCTGCTTTCTACACCACTACGTGATCGATTTGGCATCCCCATGCATTTGAGTTTTTACGAAACAGATGATTTGCAAAAAATTGTAGAACGAAATGCCCGTTTACTTAACATGAATATGACAACAGAGGGGGCTCACGAAATTGCAAAACGTTCGCGTGGAACGCCGCGTATTGCGGGCCGTTTACTTCGCCGAGTTCGTGATTTTGCCGGCAATGAATCCATTACTGCGGAATTGGCCGACAAAGCTCTTACACGTTTAGAGGTGGACAAGCAAGGTCTTGATGCAATTGACCGTCGTTATCTGCGTTGTATTGCAGAAAAATATGCCGGAGGACCAGTAGGTGCAGATACTTTGAGTGCCGCCCTATCCGAAGAACGGGATACATTAGAGGAAGTAATCGAACCTTATTTAATGCAACTTGGACTTGTTATGCGTACCCCACGCGGTCGCATGCTGTCGCCAGCCGGATATAAACATTTAGGCCTTAAAACACCAACACAATATGTTCAACCTGATTTATTGGAGGAAACAGAAGAATGAAAATACATGATTTTCAATTCAGAATTTATTATAAAGACACTGACGCCAGTGGCATTGCTTATCATGCAAACTATTTAGCCTATGCCGAACGCGCCAGAAGTGAATGGTTTAACGATGCAGGCATGCCTATTACAGATTTATTAGCAAGAGGAGATGCTTTTGTCGTGTGCCGGGCAGATGTGGAATATAAACGCCCTGCTCCATTAAACGCCATGGTCACGATTAAAACGGCCGTAAAAGAAATCAAAGCCGCCAGTTGTATCAGCGAACAAACATTTTGGATTGGCGATCAACACATTGCCACCGTCCATGTGGAAGCCGTTAGCGTAGACACTAATACTTTACGCCCAAAACGCATTCCTGCCGATATTCGTGCTTTATATGAAAACTATTTAGTGGAAGGAGAAAAATAATGCAAAACGAAATTGTACACTCATCTATTTCAATGATGGCGATGTTCCAAAACGCCGACATTTTTATGAAAATTCTTATTTTGAGCTTGCTCTTAGCATCCATTTGGTGTTGGGCTATTATCTTTGATAAAATGATAACCATTAAACATATTAAAGAGGGCATGAAAAAATTCGAAGAAAACTTTTGGAAAACAACTTCTTTGGCAGATTTTTATACTTCATACGCCAAAGATACACACGATCCATTGTCCCAAATTTTTGTGACAGCTTATCAAGAATGGGCTCACTCTCAAGAAAACGCTGACAAAAGCGGCTTAAAGCTCAGCGAGCGTCTTTCTAAAACAATTCAAATTACAATTGATAAAGCCGTGGAAAAATTAGAAACGCGCATGATTTTCTTGGCCTCCACCGGATCAGTGGCACCATTATTAGGATTGTTTGGAACTGTCTGGGGAATTATGGACAGCTTTAATGCCATCGGCGCCACACAAAGCACTAACATTGCTGCCGTTGCACCAGGTGTTGCAGAAGCTTTGTTTACAACTGCAGTTGGTTTGATTGCGGCCATTCCAGCCCTTATTGGATATAATAAAATTACACATGATATTGATCGAATTACAGGACGTATGGAAACATTCTCGGATGAATTAACAACTATTTTAGAAACGCAAAGAGGTGCAAAATGAGGCATCGTCGCCACAGAAATGCAATCAAGTCTGAGGTCAATCTAACTCCGTTGATTGACGTAATGACCAGCTTGCTGGCAATCTTTATGATCACGGCTCCGCTCTTGACAACAGGCATTCCATTAAACCTGCCAAAAGGAGATGGAAAAGCCATTGAAAGCCCCGAAAAAACTTTAGATATCAGCATTGATAAAAAAGGTAAAATTTTTGTTGGCAATCAAGAAGTTAAAATGGATACTTTAACTAAAAAAGTAAGCGCTATCGTCAAAGAAAACCCAAAAATTCAGATGATGATTTCCGGCGACAGCGAAGCCCATTATGGCCAAGTAATTGAGGTAATGGCCCTACTCCGCACCGCCGGTTTCACTCAGGTTGGATTAAAAACAGATTCACAAGTCATGAAAGATAAAAAATAAACATGTTCCAGCCAAAAGTCATATATTCTCTAGATGAATTAGTCAAATTACAAGAAAGTAGTCATGACTATAATTTTAGTGGCTATGACTTATCAAGCATTGATTTTTCATCCGCGTATGGACAGGAAGTTTTATCGCAACTTCAGTATAGCACTACAACAATTTTCCCTGCAGAATTACAAGAATTAATGATGGACAAATTGGAAAAAGCCAAAAATCCGGGCTTAAACGTTCAAGCTATGCATAAGGCCGGCTACAGAGGAAAAGGCATTAAAATTGCCATTATAGATCAAAATACAGATCCTTCACATCCAGCACTTGAAGGGCATATTCAGAATGTAGAACTTTCTTCCTTTTCAGAACCATCCTATCATGGTCCAGCCGTTGACAGTATTGCCATAAGTGTTGCTCCAGGGGCAGAGATTATTCATTTAAGCACAGGTGGCAGACATGATGATAACTTAGCAAATCAAGCTTTAAAATATATTGTAGATTACAATAATAATCCCGAGAATGAAAAAATTCGTTTTGTTTCGTGTTCTTGGGGAAATGAATTATCCCTATCCGATGATCGTAAAAAACTTTTTCAGGAGCTAGAGCAACAAGACGTAATGATTTTGGGCGGATATTGGAGAGCAGGAGAACGACGTACAGCAGGCTTATATCGTGATTTAACAAAATCAACAAATGATCCAAAGAGCTATTATTCGAATGACAGAAATGCAACCAAACCTGGCATCCCGATCGGCGATTGTACATTTGCTTCAAAAAATGGTGGATATACATTCGATCATATTGGCGGGGCCAGTTGGACATATCCATATCTTGCCGCTATAGGGGCATGTGCCCTGCAAGCCAACCCAGATTTTGTGAATCAAAAAGGATGGCAGGATAAATTGTGGCAGCTGATGTTGGAAACAGGAGTTCCTATGTCAAATGAGCCCAATTCTAATCGTATTATCCAACCGACAAAATTATGCAAACACATGCATGAAATGTATCTGCAAGCACATCCAACAATTCAATCAACAATTCAGGGAAAAGGAAAAGATTCAAGATAATGCAAAGAAAAGCTCTCTTATTTTCTTTGGGACTACACGCCGTCGTCATCTGTTTGATGTTCGCGGACTTTCATTTTGCCAAAGAATATACGAAGGCACCTCCCGCCATTTTAATGGTCGATTTAACAAAAGTAAAAGTTTCGGACAAAACAAACTTACCACAAAAAAGCGTTACCAAAAAACAAAAGCAGAAGACAGAGTCCAAAAAGGAAGCACAAAGACCTATGCCAAAACTGGACAAACCAAAACAAGAAATAAAAGCTCCTGAGCCTAAACCTGAACCGAAACCGGTCCCTACTCCAAAAGATGCTGTGGCTGTTCAACCAAAGCCAGAAGAAAAGAAAAAAGAAGAAAAGAAATCCAATCAAAAACGAAAGCCACAAAACGCAAATTACGATTTAAAATCTTTGCTTGCCAGTGTGGAAAAAGTACGTCAAGATGCCCCTACTCCACAACCGGATCAACCTGACACTACACAAGCATTGGATAATGGGTTAGAAGGTCGTATGGATCAATTACTAACTATTTCACACAAAGATATTATCTCCTCTAAATTACGCGAATGTTGGAATGTTGATGGTGGCGCACAAAATATTGAAGAAATTGTTATAGAAATTCGTGCGTTTGTTAACAAAGATGGAACCATTCGGGAGGTTAAAATCCTCAACAATATGAATCTTCCAGCTTTTAAATCTCTTGCAGAAAGCGCCAGACGGGCCGTCTTCATTTGCGCACAAAAAGGAGAAGAATCACCCTTTAAAATCTTAGCGGATCACTATGCTGATCACTATAATGATTGGAAAGAATTATACTTGAATTTTAATCCAATGGATGCTAATGTATTCTAATAAAGAGGTTAAAATGCAAAAATTATTATTGGTATTGATGTTATTTTTCGCTAATGTTGCTCACGCCGAATTACACATTAGCGTGGACGGAGCAAAATCCGAACCAACCCCAATTGCCATTACTAAATTTATTTCCAAAGACTCCTCTGATTTAATAAAATTGATTCCACAGGTTATCCAATCAGACTTGGAAAATTCAAATCTGTTCCGCATTATTGATCAAGATGCACACATTCAAAATATCGAAAGCTTGGAAACAATACCACAATTTGTTGATTGGCAAGTCATTGGAGCACATGCATTAATCAATGGAGAAATATCTGAAGAAATTGATGGCAAAATTCAAGTGACTTTTCATTTGTGGGATGTATATGCCCAGCAACGATTGGATGCGCAAGTGCTGTCCGGCTCTCCGGAAAATTGGCGCAAAATTGCCCACGTTATCTCTGATATCATTTATGAACGACTAACTGGAGAAAAGGGTTATTTTGATACAAAGATTGCATTTATATCCGAAAAAGGTCCTGTAAAAAAACGCCAACGCCGTTTGGCGATTATGGATCAGGACGGTGCAAATTTTAGATATTTAACTGATGGAAAAGATGCTGTAATGACACCCCGTTTTTCACCAGATGGCCAAGAAATTGTCTATATGTCATACAAAAGTGGTAAACCCCAAGTTTATTTAATGAATATCCAAACTCTATCGTCTCGAAATTTGGGAAACTTTGAAGGGATGTCTTTCGCTCCGCGTTTTTCTCCTGATGGGGAAAAGCTTGTCTATTCCATATCCAAAAACGGAAATTCGGATATTTACCTGTATGATATAGAAAATTTTAAACGCACACAATTAACCAATCATCCCGCCATTGATACATCGCCTTGTTTTTCCCCAGATGGAAAGCGTATTGTCTTTAACTCTGATAGATCTGGACGACAACAACTTTATATTATGAATGCAGATGGAAGTAATCCCGATCGGATTAGCTTTGGAGAAGGAAGCTATGCTACACCTGTTTGGTCCCCGCGTGGTGATTATATTGCATTTACAAAGATTAAAAATGGTTCCTTTTATATTGGTTTAATGAAACCAGATGGCTCCGGAGAACGCTTGATTGCGGAAGGCTGGCTTGTAGAAGGACCGACATGGGCACCTAATGGCAGAATACTTTCCTTCTGGCGTCAAACACCTATGGATAAAGGTGGAAAAGGCCAAAACGCAAAACTTTATTCAATCGATATCACCGGCTATTATGAGCAAGAGCTGAAAACCGCCGGAGATGCCAGCGACCCTGCGTGGTCTACCCCATTACATTAAAAACAAATTTTTTTATAAATCTCGTTATTTTCTCTATTGACAACAAAAAAATATTTGATTAGAATGAGAACAAAACACGAACAACGGAGATTAAATGTTAACAAAAAAACAATTACAATTATTTGATTTTATTCAAAATTATGTTAAAAAAAACGGAGTAGCCCCTTCCTTTGATGAAATGAAGGACCAATTAGGTTTAAAATCAAAATCTAGTATACATCGCCTCATTTCCGCATTGGAAGATCGCCATGTGGTACATCGTCTACATAATCAAGCCAGAGCTATTGAATTGACTGGGGAATACCGTTCCCCAAAAATGGAAGATATTGCTAATGATGTGGTGCAAATACCCTTGTATGGCAAAATTGCCGCTGGTCTACCCATTGAAGCAGTCGCCAATGAAACAGAAACGATAGCGGTTCCTGCACAAATGACAGGCAAAGGAGAATATTATGCTTTATTGGTAGAGGGTGACTCTATGATTAACGCCGGCATTTTAAATGGGGATACCGTCATCATTAAACGTGCCGCCCAAGCAAATGATGGAGATATTGTTGTGGCCCTTATAGATGGATATGATGTCACATTAAAACGTTTTCGCAAACGCAGTACTTCCATAGCTTTGGAACCGGCAAACCCTGCATATGAAACGCGCATATTCACAAATGATCGCATTGAAATCCAAGGGATTTTGGCCGGACTTATGCGTTCTTATTAAAATTTTATTGACTTTTTTCATCCTTCTCTATATTATATAGTAAAGTTAAAGTGAAGGATTTTATATGCGCAAAACATTTGATTTAGGCAATGTCGTAACGGCTATGGTGACGCCGTTTTCCGATAATGAATTAATGGACTTTGTTGGAGCTGGAGACTTAGCCCTACATCTTGTTAGAACGGGCTCTGATTCATTATTATTGGCAGGCTCTACAGGAGAAGCGGCCCAATTATCAGACGACGAAAAATGGGCATTGATTGATCATGTCCGCACGGTTTTATCCAAAGATTCCCAAGCCAAAGACACAAAAATTATGGTAGCCGTCGGTAATCAAAATGCAGAAAAGGCCGCCCAAAGTGCTCAATTAGCCTTTTCAAAATGGGGGGCGGATGCAATCTTATGTGCGCCACCGCCATATATCAAACCACCACAATCCTCTCTTGTAAAATATTTTGACACTATTGCAAAAGCCGTTCCGGACAAACCTGTTTACCTATACAATATTCCGGGACGAACGGCTGTTGAAATTTTACCGGAAACAGTTGTTGAAATTGCTTCAGCAAATCCAAACATTATCGGCATTAAACAAAGTATGGGCGATATGGATAAGGTATCCGAATTACGATCCTTATTAGATGAGGCATCTAAATCAAAATCCCCAGCAAAAAAAGATTTATCCAATTTTCAAATTTATTCTGGTGATGACAGCTTAACATTACCAATGTTAGCCTTGGGGGCAAGAGGCGTCATTAGTGTTGCCTCTCATCTAGAAGGCCAGTTGATTCATCAAATGATTAACAGTTTTAATCGTGGTGACATAAAACAGGCACGCGAAATACACACTTTGCTATTTCCTTTGTATAAAGCCCTCTTTATGACAACCAATCCAATTCCAGTAAAAGCGGCTTTGCATCTTCGTGGATTAATTCAATCCCCTGCTCTCAGAACTTTATTACCTTTAAATGCACAACAGCAAGAAGATTTAAAAAATCGGCTATGCCAATTTAATCGCACCAAAAGTGCATATGTAAAACAAAATCCGATATTACAAGCTGCTCATGTCCGAGATTAAAAATATATTTTGGGATGTAGATGGTGTGCTCGCCGATTTGAATCTGGCTTACTACACATTTTTAACAAAGCACCCTAAATATTGCGATCAATATAAGGACTTAAAATTTGAAGACCTGGATAA
This sequence comes from uncultured Alphaproteobacteria bacterium, assembly GCA_905236245.1. Lineage (GTDB taxonomy): Bacteria > Pseudomonadota > Alphaproteobacteria > CAAHEQ01 > UBA3637 > UBA3637. The sequence goes on along the minus strand of CAJOPC010000013.1, from coordinate 12,070 downwards.
AGTCTTGCCTATTAACCCCCAATATGGATCTTTAGAGCTTAAAACTCATCCGACAAAAGGAACAGAAATGGACTATGATTTTTGTCATAGTGAATTTTTTGAAAAACGTCCACTCTATCCCGAAGTTATTGATACATTAAAAGAACTAAATACATTAGGCTACAAACAATTTACTTTGTCCGCCACATTTGACGTGGAAAAAAAGAAAGCTTTGTTGAGCAAAGTATTGGCAGATGTGTTAGATTTTCTTACAATTGAATGTGTACAACATGGTCAATATATGCACGATAGCGCCAAAGAAGAAAGTTTAAAAAACTGCCTGGAAAAATACAATCTAAATCCCGACGAAACAATACTTGTCGATGATCGTATTTACAACTTATATGCTGCTATCAATGTAGGTGTCCACCCCATTCGTTATCGCTGTCCATTTACCTCGGATTTACCCGAAGATTTAAAATGGATTCCAGAGGTTAAAAGTATGAACGAATTAAAGGAGTTATTACTCAATGACCGAATCAAATAAAAAACCTTTGATTATTTGGGATTTTGACGGTGTCTTATCAGATTCCGAGAAACTGTGGGCCCAGGTATGGCGTGATTTATTAAAAAAGGAAAAAAATATTGTTTTAACACCAGAGCAAGAATTGAAATGGCTTATTGGTATTGCAGATAAAGAAAAAAAGAAAAATTTAGAACAATTTTTATCCTTGACCCTAGATGAATCTTTTATGGCAAAAATCAATGAAGGCGAAATTTATATGGGAACTCATTTTATGAAACCCATGCCCGGTGTAGAAGATGTATTAGCCGACACGAACTTTAATCATTGTATCGCAACGGGAGCAACAAGAGAACAGCAAGAATGGAAAATGAAAAACCTGAGCTGGCTCAAAAAATATATCACTATGGAGAACATCTTCACCGTGGATATGGTGGCCCATGGAAAACCTGCTCCAGATTTATTTTTATTTGCAGCTAAGGCAAAAGGCTATAACACAAAAGATTGTGTGGTTGTAGAAGACAGTCTTCATGGTATGCTGGCAGCCAAAGAGGCAAAGATCAAATGCATTTCTTTTGTCGGGGCTGAAGGAAACAATACTGAGTCCTATCGGCAGAAATGTCAAACCACAGGGGTTGTCGCTATTTGTGACACAATGCCTAAACTTCATCAAACGCTTCAAACACTTTTTAGCATTAAAAGTTAATTATTTATTAAAGCTAATTTTATACAACTAAATTTTTCAAAAAAAATGCATATTATCGTATTGACATCGAAAAAAAAGGGTGTCAAACTTGCACATAGTTATATGTGTAAGGGAGGCTAAATGACTAACCGTAATTTACAAAATATTTTGAAATTAGGTATTTCTTTATCTGTTCTTTTCACTGCATATGCGCATGCAACAGAGGTGACTAACTGGGCAGAATTAAATTCAGCAGCATCTGGAGATATTACAGTCGTAGCCGACATTCAAGCTGAAGAATCACCAACAACTATTTCGCTAACTTCAACCTCTCCACAAGTCATTGACGGTGGAGGATATTCTTTAACTGGCGCAAGTGGATATCGAATTCAAAAAACATCAGGAACCGATTTAACCATCAAAAATTTTGGTTCCATTGTCAATGGCTCAGAGGGAGATTATACCTATTCATACACTGACGCAGAAGGCAATACTGTTTATAAAAAGATCACAGGGTCTGTAAATGGTTTTAACCAAGCGCTTTTTTCATCAAACACTTTAACAGATCTTTCTATTTCTGATACTGTTTTCAAAAATAACACCAACAGAGTGGTAGATATTCTATTAAACACCGTATCTGATACGGCATCTTTATCAAATGTTGTTTTTTATGGAAATCAGGCAAGCATTACGGACCAAGCAGTTTTGACTTTTGGCAGAGGAACATTCACAATTGATAATTTAATTTTTGATTCTAATAAAGCAACTAGTGGTGCATTAGGAATAGATTTTTATGCTGGCACATACTCAACCCTCAATAATAGCATTATTCAAAACAACAAAGGAAATTGGTATGGGGCCATACAACTCAGTGGCGGCGTAGTAGAGATTAATAATTCACAATTCATTAATAACACAACAAACTATGATGGCGGAGCCATCACTGTCACCGCAACGATGAATAATATTAACAACTCTCTTTTTAAAGGAAATAAATCATTTTATAGTAATGGTGGAGCCATTTGGTACTCTCAGTTTGCAAGTTCTCCTGTCTTTACAAACACAATTTTTGAAGATAATGAAGCATCAGATTATGGAGGAGCGTTGTTTATGTGTGGCACAGGGGCCTCCACTGGAACGTTCTGGTTGGAGAGTTCCTCCTTTTCTAATAATAGCACTGGAATACTTGGTGGCGCCCTCTATACGGAAAGTCTAGATGCCTTACACATTACGAATTCCGAATTTACCGGGAATCAAGCTGCTTATGGTGGAGGGATTTATGTTGCAGAGGAACCAACTACTATAGCTGATACAAATTTCACGGACAACCAGGCTGAGGAAGGTGCTGCTTTATATGTAGAAAATGCCGATGTGGCGGTTATTGCAGATAAACGTGATGTTGTATTTAGTGGCAATACAGCCAGTAATGATTCCGATGATTATAACGGCGGAGCCGACATATATTTCCAAGCAAACAATGCTGATACGACCCTATCTTTGAATGCAGCTGAAGGTAAAAAGATAGTGTTTAACGGCTCTATTGCATCCTATTATGGAGACAATGATATTCCAACCATTGAAATCAATAAATCTGGGGTAAGTTATAGTACCAACGATGGTGAAACAGAAACAGTTGTAGCCGCAGGCACCGCCGGTGAAATTCAGTTTAAAGGCCAAGTGGGCGATGAAGATAACCTTTTCAACGTTAGTGTTTATGATGGGACTTTAACCGTTGCTAGTAAGATGTGCGTCAATGATCTTGATGTCCAAGGCGGCGCTATGGATATTGGCAATAATGCAACAAGTGTAAAAACAGCAAACTTTGCTTCTGGATCTACATTGGCTTTAACCGTTAATAGCACAGAGGATTACGGTTCCTTGACCGCCGAGCAAATTACTGTTGCTTCTGGCGCTACATTAAAAGCAACTTTGGCTCAAGGTATTGTTGAAGAAGGAGAAAGCGCTACATTACAATTATTGAGCGCAGAAAATGAAGATTTCAATAATTTCCAAGACAGCTTTGACAATAACATGTATCATTTTGAAAAAGCCGATCAAAACGGGAAATATACCATTACAGGAACTAACTCTGGCTCGGATGTTGTCGGAGGCGAAGGTGGCCCGGCATGGGTTGCCGAGGCAGCAAAAGCTTATGTAGATGGCGGCCAATTTGCCGCGGGATCAGTTGCTGCCGATGTTGCCAACAAGTTGGCTTATTTAGCTCAAAATGATGCAGCAGCTTTTGTCGCACAAGTTAAGGCTTTAGCCCCAATGGAAACAGCTATTGTCCAAGGACAGGCCATCGAAGATGTCAATCGTTTGTTTAGCGCGGTGGACGGCTATCTCCGTGGTGAACGCGATCCGTTTGGTGTTTCTGCCGGTGATGAATTCTCCGGAGCTGCCCTTTGGATTAAACCTTATATTGGCAAATCGAAATTGGGCAATGAAAAAGGAGTTGCCGGTTTTGATACCAGCAGCCGCGGATTTATTGCAGGCGTTGAAAAGAAAATTAGAGACGTTTGGAAATTGGGTATTGGTTTGCAATATGATGAAACAGACATTGATGCTTTTAGTAGAGATATCGATTCCAAAACAAAGCTTGGTTTCATCTATGGTGAATATAAACCAAGCAGCTGGTTCATCAACTCTGCCCTTTCATATGCGCGATCCACTTATGATGAAAAAAAGTATACTCTCGGTTCAAAATATACAGCCGAGTATGCAATCAAAACCTTTTCTGCCAGCGCCATGACCGGATATCAATTCAAATACTTGGTGCCAGAAATCGGTATGCGTTATTACAACATTAAACAAGATAGTTACAAAGATAGTGCCCAGCAAAGAATATCTGGACCAAACAAAAACATTGTAAAGGCCATTGCCGGTGTTCATTTTGTCACAAATTACGGCATGTTCTATCCGGATATCCATGCCGGTGTGACTTATGACGTTATCAACAGCAAAGAAAACACGTTGGTCAACCTATCCAACAACACAAGCTATACTGTTGAAGGTAGAAAATTGCCTCGTCTGGGATATGAATTTGACATTGGAGTGAATGCCCATATCACCGACAACATGATAATTGGAGCCATTTATACCGGCTCATATCGTAACCATTATCAAGAACATACGGGCTCCCTTAAATTTAAGTATGGTTTCTAGATAAAAACTTATGAACTCAACAGGTCATCTTTTGATGGCCTGTTTATTTTCTTGCTATTCAACCAAATATATGTTATAAGAAATGAATACTCTAATAAGGAAAAACAATGAGAAAAAAATTAAATAGTTCGTCTTTAATCACAATATTGACAATATATTTTTCCACCATTTTAAACTTATCGTTATGGCGCTATATATATAACAATCTAGAAATTACAAATTTTCGAGATTGTTGTTTTGCTCTGTCTTTTTATTTTTTTATTGCGATTCCATTATTTTGGCTTTTTAGTCTTATCATATTACCAAAAGTTGGAAAACCATTAATAATCTTTTTATTATTACTTTGCAGCTCAACTAATTTCATGATGTTTAAATATGGAGTCCATATCGATAAATATATGATCCAAAATGTGATGGAAACAAATATTGGCGAAGCACTAGATTTATTTACCTTATCTTTTCTGTTTTGGATATTTGTAACAGGAATAATCCCTTCAATTTTACTTCTATTTACTAAAATACAGTATAAACCTCTAAGAAATGAGATCAAAACACGATTAAAAAATTTTATAATAAGTCTTCTTATCGTAGCACTTTTCGGGGGAACTTTATACAAAGATTATGCTTCTTATGGACGTAATCACAGACAAATAAAAAATATAATTAATATCGTTAATTTTACTTCAGGCACAATTAGCTATTTCAGGAAAATAAGATTTGCCCAAACAAAGTTTGTTGAACTAGATCAAAATCCTCAAAATATAGATTATAAAAAAAGTGATAAAATGCATACAGTCGTTTTGTTTATTGTTGGAGAAACCGCTCGTGCCGCTAACTTTTCATTGGACGGATACAAACGAAAAACAAATCCATTGCTGGAAAAACAAAACATCGTTTTCTTTAAAGATGTGTATTCTTGTGGAACTTCAACAGCAGTATCTGTGCCTTGTATGTTTTCACATATGAACCGAGATAAATTTGATGTAACCGATGCAAGGAATACCGAAAATCTATTGGACTTAGCTCAAAAATCCGGATATCAAGTTATCTGGCTTGAAAATGATGATGGTTGTAAGGGCGTATGCAAACGAGTAAAACATGTTCAAAATATGGAAAAAATTGGCAATTCCAAATACTGTCATGAAGACTTTTGCTGGGATGAAGTGTTACTAGAAAGTTTAAATGACATTCTTTCAAAAATAAAGCAAAATACCTTAATTGTTTTACATACCCATGGTTCACACGGACCAACTTATTATCTACGATATCCGGATAAATTTAAGAAATTTTTGCCAACCTGTGATACTGCGGATATTCAAGATTGTTCTTTGAATCAAATAGTTAACACCTATGACAATACTATTCTATACACAGATTATGTTATTTCATCAACAATTGATATTTTAAAAAAATATCCTCGATTTGAATCAAGCCTTATATATGTTTCTGACCACGGAGAATCATTGGGAGAAAAAAATATATATTTACATGGCATGCCTTATAAGATTGCACCTATTGAGCAAAAAAGTGTGCCAATGCTAATATGGATGAATGAAAATATGAAAAAATGGGATTATATTGATTATCAATGTTTAAAAAAATCTGCGGAAAAAGATACATACTCGCATGACAACATATTCCATTCAATGCTGGGTTTATTAGCTATAAAAACAACTGTTTATAATAAAGATTTTGATTTATTTAAAGATTGTCGAAAAAAAACACCCCCATTCATGGAAAAATAAAAGCCCTATTCTTTCTTTACTTTTTAAAAAAAATAAGTTATAGTGCATAGTATGAAAAGTACGGACACCGGACTCAAAAGAATTTTTAAAGCCTTTGCCTATTCTAGGCAAGGTTTAGGCGCTGTTTTTAAAACAGAGGCCGCCTTTCGCCAAGATTTATTCCTATGTATTGCAGGAGCTATTTGTTGCTTTGTTTTATCTTTATCTGGATTAGAACGTGCTGTTTTAATATTTTCATTATTTCTAATTTTGTTAATGGAATTAATTAATTCTGCAATCGAAGTTATTATAGATCGGATTTCACCCAAATACCATATCTTGTCAGGCCGCGCAAAAGACATTGGCAGTTCGTTGGTTCTGATAGCTTTTATCAATGCAATTATTGTTTGGTCTTTAATTTTAATTTAAATCCGAATATTTAAAGATATCACATTGACATTCAATTGTCTTTATGATAAGGTATAAAAGTTAACCCAATAGGTTCTTTATCAAGCATTTGATATTTTATAGGAAGGATACACATGAAAAAACTTTTACTTTGTTTTGGACTGGCTGTAACACTATCTGCTTGCGGTAGCGACCATATTATTCGTTTAAATCTTGATCCGCAACAATACATAGAGACCGAACCAGCGTACGAAGCGAGAAGTCATTTCTTTTTGTGGGGAATGTTCCAAAAAACGGATCATAATCTGATGTATGTATGCCGTTCAAAAGGCATTAAAGCCATAGAGACCCACTGGACATTTTACGATTCCCTGATGAACGGTTTGACTATGGGAGTTTATGCACCAGAAAGCATTTCTGTTTATTGCAACTAATTTCAGAGTTTTTAACTTGGGGGCATAATACATACTGTTATGCTCTTTTTTCTGTTTCTTTCAAATTTTCAGCATTGTTTTTTAAGACTCTTAAATCAGAGCGGAATTCAACAACAAGTAAGATCTGCCAAAACAAGAATATAATTGTGACAATATCATCACACATGCGATCCTTAATAATATCAATAAGAGCAAAAATATAGCCCTGCTCTGTTGTCACAAAAAGCATTGCCGTTTCCCACGCAAACATAGAAAAACGTCTATCTACAATCGGAATCAAATTATTATTTTTGTCATAAACAATCCTGTGAACACGCTTTGTTTTGTATGAAAAACGCTTTATTATGAATACAAAAATACAAACAAATATTTGGATTAAAACATTGTACCATATCCAATCTTTTTCACAAATATTATTAGGCACACCAGAAAAATCATAATCATATTTAATCATATCCGGAATAGAATCCCAATACATACAGTACACTACAATTTCTATAATAAGAACAGAAACAGTCAAGATGATAGATAAAATTGTTCTAAATTTAATCCCCTGCGGTTTATTCCCGGATATAAGCGATTTCAAAAATCGTATAAAGGATAGCATATGTTTTCTCCTGTTTACACATATATCATTAAAAAAAACAATTTTCAGACGACCTCCAAAAATTGTCCCTTATACAATGGTCGGAGGGATGAGATTCGAACTCACGACCCCTACGTCCCGAACGTAGTGCTCTACCAGGCTGAGCCACCCTCCGACAACGAAGATATTATATCTAAAAGTTAAAAAAAATGCAAGGAGTATTTATAAAAAATCCCCACACGATTAAGCGGGGGATTTTTAAAAGGCCGCAATTTATGTTCTAATAATACCACGGGAAAATGCATAAATGGCAAATAACGCCACTGTAATCAATGCACTAGCCAACACCTTCTCCGCAAACCCCATACGATTATTAGCAGATTTTGTCAATAAATAAACTGGCAATCCGGCTGCAATAAAAACAACTGCCATCAATAAATAATTTAATCCTGCAGCATAAATTAACCAAATAGCATAAATACTACCCAATATGCCCGTCAATCTTGCAGACCAACGCGATATACCACTCACCTGCTCGTCTTCACAAATTTTCCAAAGATAAAGACAGCTGAATAAATATGCTGGCAATACCATCACCCCTGTAATAGACAACATAGTGTTCCATGCATTATTTGAAAAATATACTAACAACATTGCCAATTGCATCAAAACGCTCGTCGCAAACAAAGAGAAACAAGGGGCCCCATTTGCATTCTCACTGGCAAATCTTTGAGGAAATGTTCCGTTCTGAGCCATAGATTGTGGCATTTGTGCAGTGATCATTGTCCAACTAAGCCAACTTGCCAATACGGCGATCAATAAACCTGTATTCATGAGCCATGCACCCCATTGGCCAACAACGGCCTCCAAAACACCTGCCGTAGATGGATTGGCAATACCTGCCAAACGTGTCTGTGTCATAAAACCAAAAGGCAATATGGATAATAAAATATAAATACCCAAACATCCCAAAAAGCCCATCACAGTTGCTTTTCCAACATCGTTTTGACTTTTGGCACGACCAGACAATACAACAGCACCTTCAATCCCAATAAACGCCCACAATGTGACCAACATAGAGTTTTTAATTTGAGTTTCAATATCTCCAAGTTTTCTGTAATTTAATTTTCCCCAAAAATCAAAGTCAAATTTATTCACATTAAAAACAAAAATCATGATAATACAAAATAAAATTAACGGAATAATTTTTGCAATCGTAGCAATTAAATTGATTTTAGTGGCCTCTTTTACACCTCTCAAAACCAGATAATAAAAAACCCAAATCAAAATAGAACCGCCGATAATACTTGGTAAATTGTTGCCTCCTTTAAAGACGCCGGGGAAAAAATAATTGAGGGCATCCATCGTTATCACGGCATAGCCCACATTTCCGCATATCTGGCACAACCAATAACTCCATCCGATATTAAAACCCATATAAGGTCCAAAACCTTCACGCGCATACATGTAAATACCCGAAGTCAAATCTGGTTTTAAATTTGCCAACAATCGAAATGTATTGGCTATAAACCATATACCAAGGCCCGTAATAAGCCAGGCCAACAAAACACCGCCAACGCTCGCCGAAGCAGCCATATTTTGTGGCAATGAAAAGATACCTCCTCCAATCATAGAGCTCACCACTATGCCGGCCAACCCAAACATCCCCAACTTATTAACACTTATATTTTCTTTTACTTTTTTTGACATCTAAACTCTCCTAAAATAAAATCCCCCCTGACAAACAGAGGGGAAATTCTTGTTTATTTTTTCTTTTTTCCATTGATATCAACAGCCGGTGCGAACTCAAAATTCAAGAACCCGAGCGCCGTTAAACAATATCCAAAGTTTTGTGTGATATTCACATAATTGTGGAAAAATTGAAATTCACTGTGTTTTTCACAGCCACGCAATTCCAACTCATGATTCATGGATTTTGTCAACCACATTTCACAATGTGCTTTGGCAATATCATCATCAATAAAAGTATCAAAATATTCCACATATTCTGCGGCCCAACCGCCCAAGAATTTACCTTTTTTATCCTTACCCCAAACGATACCAACACCGGTTGCAATCGCTTTGTGATCACAAGATCGAGCACCATTACCAGCCATAATTACTTCCAACACTGCTCCATGCTTAAAGCTGTCCGCAACCTGATCCACATGCACAATGTTGCCATACAATTCCGGCGGCAAAACGGACGTATAAGGCACCACATTAAAGTCTTGAATCTTTGCTTGTAATAATGCTGAATCATAGCAAAATGTTTCAAATGGTTGTGGAGGAATACCATCTTCTGCTTGCCCTGCTCCACCTGTATAAAATCCCAATGTGGGATATCTTGTTCCTAATAGCATATTTTCTCCTTTGTTGTTATTATGGTCACTTCCCTTCAAAGCAACCTGCTGCTTACTTAGAACAAATTTTGTTTGATCACAAGCCGACCAAAAGTCTATCTTGCAAAGGAAACTGTGCCTTGCCATATCAAGTTTGTTATTAACCAAAAGGAGAAACATCATGAAAAAATTAATCTACTTTACCTCAACGGCACTGGTTTTAAGCATCTTACCCGCAAAAGCGGAAACTGTTATGGGAGAAGTCGTATCCGTCACAGACGACATTATTACCGTTCAAAACAAAGAGGGCCAACAAATGGCCTTTCAAACAAACGACAACACAACATATCGTAAAAAAGCATTGCGCAAACATCACAAGAAAAAACGTGGCATGCGTGGTCCAAATGATTGGACATATGAACCCATTGCTGAAGAAGATGATTGGGTAGAGGTTGTTTACAACCCAAAAACCGGAAATGGTGAAGTTTATGAGGTAGATACTATCACCGTTTATGATAATTAAATAAACTATATTGAATACGCCTCTTTTTTTAAGGGGCGTATTTTTCTTGACATAGGATATAAACAACGATATAAATAATAACAAAGATTATCGAAAGGAATTTTCTATGCGCAAGATTTTATTATTTAGCACAGCAATTTTAGTGGCAACCTCCGTTTTGGCTTTTGGCGGTGGAGGCAAAAGCCGCAAGTCCTCTATCTATCGTGGCACAGGTGTTGATTCCATCGGCGTGCATTTCAATGGAAATGGTGGATCAGAAACAGAAAATCCTTGTACGCCGCCTTATGTTTTAAATACAAAAACAAATAAATGCGAATGTCCTCCACACAGTGAATGGAATGATGGAAAGGGATTTTGTGTATGCGAACAAGGATATGTCATGACTAACAATGTTTGTGCCGAGACAAAAAGCACTTGCGATGCATTAGGAAAATATTGGTGCACCACGGCAAAACCCTCTTGCGTTAATAGCGAAGAAGATTGCTTGAATTTATGTCCCGAAGACAGGAAATGTGGTTCCATTTGTTGTGGAGAACGTCAAAACTGTGAAAAAGGCGAAGAAGACAATTATCAATGTTGTTATATGGGAAATTGTTGTGACGTAAATGAATCAAGTGGATATGGAGGAACCTGTTGTCCTTTAACTCAAATTCCTTATCATCCTGCCTGGTATGATGAAGCTATGACTTGCTGCAATGGAACCTTTTACAGTGGTTTGTACGGCAAACGAACAACCTCAAGTTTTGGCACGGAAGAATGGAGTTTATGTTGCTCCAATGAATCAGATATTTCCTGTGCTCGCTACGATGAAAACGGAAACTGTTCAGCCGCAAGCTGTTGTCAGGAAAATGAAATTGCTTATTGTCAGGTTCAAAACGCTGAGGGAGAATGTGCAGGAGCCACATGCGCCCGTCCAGGTGCTATAATATTATATCAAGAGGGATTGGGGGTCAATTCTAACGAAAATGGCACAGCATATTGTCGAACCAGATGGGAAACTGGTGTATGTAACTATTTAAACGTAGTATACAAAGATTGTGTAGAAACATGTGCAAAACAATATGATAATGGGGTTTGTCAGCATGCTGGTTGTTGTAAAGAAGGAGAAAAAGCATATATGCCAACTAGTGGTGTGGTAGAATGCTGTTCAGGGAGAGTTTCTTATGGAACACGCCCCAATGGTTGGGATGAATGTATCATAGAATAATAGCATATAACTTTCTCTTACTTCTTACATAAATCTAAAACATCAATGTAGCTCTTAAACTAACTACTGTGGCGGTATCGTGTTTATGTGTGGCTCCTGGATTGATATAAAATTGTACGTCAGGTGTCAAAGTCGCAAATGATGAAATACCAAACGCCATGTAAGTTTCCAACACTGTTTCCCAAGAACGTGTCCCTGCTCCATTGACAGACTTGTTCAACTTATTCATCGCCACCGCAACGCCGGCTTGATCCAAGCTATTACGATCCATCGGGTCGTTCACAATAGAACCCAACACATAAGATTGCTTAATACTATTTTGCGATTTATTTACACCATTTGCCCGCGCAAAAATAGCAACTTTATCCATCACAAATTGTTGAGCATTCAAACTCCAACCACGAGAAGTTTCTGGCTGAGCTCCTACGCTCGGTTGATAATACCCCATCACACTATATTCACCTGCTAAACCATTAAATGTAGGGCTCCACGTT
>CAJOPC010000012.1 GCA_905236245.1 uncultured Alphaproteobacteria bacterium | reverse complement strand
GCGGCCATGGTGGAATTGGTAGACACGCAAGCTTGAGGTGCTTGTGGAGAGATCCGTGGAAGTTCGAGTCTTCTTGGCCGCACCAATAATTGCTATTAAAAAAACATGCACTTTAATAATAAATCACATAAAATAAATGTAGACATTTTTTGTTACTTCTGTCTATAATGAAGTGGGAGGCAAAAGATGTCCATTTTCAAATTATCCGAAAAGTTAAAAAAGAAATCCATACAACCTGCAAAACGCGCACAAAATCAAGCAGCGAAGCGTCCGGCTCAACCAAAAGAACCGGCCGATTTAGAACGTTTAGCCATGGAAGCCATGGCCGATTTATCCGCAAAATTTCCTGCATGGGCCAGCGGTGATGTTCAAAAAATGAAACAACTCCTAGGGGAAGCACGCGGTGTTTTTAAACAAGCCCGCACGAATATTATCCGCCAAGACATATATCCTAAAACCCATGATTTGAAAGGACAAGGCGCAACATTTGGCTATCCGCTTATCACGGATATTGGCTCTCACATGTGTCGCCTTATTCTTTCCAAAACAAATTATACTGCCGATGATTTAGTTGTTCTTAAAAACGATTTACAGATGATGGAAACGGTTTTATGGAAAAAATTAAAAGGTGATGGCGGTTCCAAAGGAGCTGAAATTTTAAGGAAATTAAAATAAATGCAATCCAACCATGTTTTAATTGTAGATGATGATACACGCTTGAGACAACTCCTTGCCAAATATTTGACAAACAATGGTTATTTTGTCTCCGAAGCCCCTTCTGCAATTGAAGCAGAGGATTTTCTAAATCTAGTTCGTGTAGACGCCATTATCATGGACATTATGATGCCACACAAAAATGGGGATATTTTTACACAAGAATTACGCGCAAAGGGATTGACGACCCCCATTCTTATGTTAACCGCCATGGGAGATACAAATAGCAGGATTACAGGCTTAGAAGCCGGTGCTGATGATTATTTGCCCAAACCATTTGAACCAAAGGAACTTCTCCTACGCTTAGGGAATCTACTAAAACATCATATGCCTTCACAACTTCAAATTTCTTTGGGCCCTTACCAATATAATACACAAAGCCATTTACTAAAAAAAGGATCCAAAATTATCGCCCTGACACATGCAGAACAAACCTTGTTTGACAGCTTGATTAACCATTTAAATAATGTGGTTTCGCGAGATCAGTTAGCAACAATTTTAAATTTGGAAAATGTTCGGACCGTGGATGTTCAAATCAATCGACTTAGAAAAAAATTGGATCCAACATCGGAATTAAATTTTATACAAAGCATTCGTGGAAAAGGTTATAAGGTGGTGAATACATGACAAATCATTGGATTAAAAATTTTAAAAAGAACTTTTTACCTAAGGGGCTATTGGGGCGCTTTTGTTTGATTATTTTACTGCCTTTAATCATCGTGCAGTTAACCGTTGGATTTGTTTTTTACACACACCATTGGGATACAATCAGTCATCGTCTGGCACGAGATATTGCTGGGGAAATTCAACTCGTTGCCGAATTCATCAATTCCTCAGATGCTTCCGAAGGGCAAATTCAACAATTACTTAATAAAACAGGCAGCACTTTGTTTTTATCCTTTAACTGGCAACCAAACAATCGCATCTCTCAAAAGAAAAAAGAACGATTAATGGATATGAACAGCACATTAAAAACACAACTTAAAAGACTACCTTTTCCCTATGAAATAGCCACAGGATCGGCCAATCAACAACGCATCGCCATTCAATTAGATCGCGGAGTTTTAAATGTTTCCGTCGCCCAAAAAAGATTTTTTAGCTCTACCGTGTGGATCTTTTTCTTGTGGATGTTGATATCATCTTTATTGTGGTTTGGTGTTGCAATTATCTTTATGAAAAACCAACTCCGTGCCATTATTCGTTTGGCGCATGCAGCAGAAATGTTTGGAATTGGAAAAACTGTTTCTAACTTTAAACCAGAAGGTGCTACAGAAGTCCGCCATGCAGGCACAGCATTCCTCGCCATGAAAAACCGCTTACAAAGATATCTAACGGAAAGAACGGCTATGCTAGCGGGAGTTTCTCATGATTTAAGAACTCCTTTAACTCGGCTTAAATTGCAATTATCTTTAATGCCAGAAGACGACAACACACGAACAATGGAAAAAGATTTAAATGAAATGGAAAGTATGCTTAATGGATATCTAACCTTCGCTCGCGGAGAAGGCCGCGAAGATTCTGCGCCTATTCAATTGGGACCATTTATAACAAACATTGTTGATAAATTTAAAAAAACAAATCATAAAATCGAACTAACAACAGCCAGATCTATGGCTATACTGGGCCGACCAACGGATTTATCCAGAGCTATTGGCAATTTAATTGCAAATGCCAGCCGTTACGCCAATCAGACTTGGATCAAAATACAACAAAAACAAGATACAGCTCAAATTATTATAGACGACAATGGTCCGGGCATTCCAAAGGAAAAACGCAAAGACGTTTTCAAACCCTTTGTGCGCTTAGAAAGTTCACGCAATCAAGAAACAGGCGGCATAGGTCTTGGTCTAACTATTGCACGAGATATTTTACTTTCCCATGGAGGAGATATATCCTTGGAACAAAGTCCACAAAAAGGATTACGCGTTATTATCAACCTTCCTATTTTCAAAGAAAAAAAATAAATCTTGTATAAAAGAAAAAATCTGTATAATATTAGTTCAGGGAGGATTTAAACATGTATAAAGTTTTTTTGTTATCATTATTATCTGTTTTACCGATTTCTCACACATTTGCAGCAAATACTTCCAATAATGCGGATGTCAATGCCTTTCTAAATGAGATCCACGAAGATCCCAAAAAAGAGGTCAGCGTACCATCTTCTTTAATGTATGACAATTACAATGGCCGTTCCACCGGCAGAAGCCAAAGCAGCGGAAATACCCCAAGCATTGCTTCAGAGATTAAAGAACAAAATGCAGACTCAACGGCTAGCTCCTTGATGTATGAAAAATTCTAATTTTCTATATCTGTAATAAATCTTTGATCCAACGCATTGGAATATATTTTCTAGCCGGAACCAAGTCCCATACCAGCGACCATTTGTTCTTGCATTGCAAATGTTCCCCAAACGACCCAAGCAATAACCGCAGAAATGGTCAAAATTGCGATACCATTTAAGATAGCGGCCATAGCATCAATTTGACGGATAGAATTTTCCAACCAGCTATTTGCCAAATTCTCCAATGCCTCTTGGAAGGTATCTAATTCAGCATAAATTCGCAAATCTCCGATAATTTCTTCATCCGGGAAACCCAATTTCGTATGATACAAAGCTTCTCCCAAGTTATCACCGTTATTAATATACATCAAAGCTCGCTCCACACGATAGCGTAAATACGGGGAAGCATCCCCACCTGCTAAAGATTTCATTGCTTTAGATACAGGCATTCCCGCACGAACCAAAGCGGACAAAGACAAAAGCCAGCTAACACCGACAAAAATGCGATAAATAGACCATGGCGGCATTTTATCTGCCGCAGAGCGTAACTTCCCCCTCCAATATGGAAAGGTAATTAACACGCATACAACACAAATTGGTAAGACAGAAAATAATAAAATAGGATGCTTATCCACATATAAAGATAAATCCACTAATGT
This sequence comes from uncultured Alphaproteobacteria bacterium, assembly GCA_905236245.1. Classification (GTDB taxonomy): domain Bacteria; phylum Pseudomonadota; class Alphaproteobacteria; order CAAHEQ01; family UBA3637; genus UBA3637. The sequence goes on along the minus strand of CAJOPC010000012.1, from coordinate 16,939 downwards.
CTTGGCAACGCCGGACCATCTTAAAGTTGGCACCGCTTCAAGCATCGGAGGAACCATGTATTGAGCCACAGCCCAAATCAATAACGAAACCATCATCATCAAAAAGAGAGGATAAGATACCGCGCCCCAAACCAAGGACCGCATTTTGTTCATTCCTTCAACCACACGAATTGTATGTTGTAATGCTAAATCCAACGCAGCAACATCGCCCACAGATAACATCAAAATCTCTGTTGCAGGCACCCAACCGGTTAAGGCTTCCGAAAAAGTGCTACCGTTACGCACTTTCTGCATCCAATGCGCCACCGCAATTGCCGTACTATCATCCGGATTCTTGCCCTCTTTTGTCGCAATAGCGTATAAACGATCCAATGCATCCATCAATGAAAACCTATTTTTTAATAAGGCCATCAATTTTCGATATAATTCCAAACGATCCGAAGCATAAACACGAATCACAAAATGGGCATACCATTTATTCAAAATGTTTGTTGAAAGGGACTTTGCCACCGAATCTTTCATTTTTGCAACCATGTTTACTCCTTTTTATACCAAATTTAATTGATCAACATATCCGGTCCAACGTTCAATTTCCTCAATATCAACTAAACCTTGGAACATTCGTGATAAAGCATTTTCTCTTAATGTCCGTCCGCCTAAATCGCTCACCCAATAATTCATAGCCCTTTGAGTCTCGCCTTTTAACATCAAATTTAAAAAAGTAGAATCTGGCATAATAAACTCTGCTACGGCTGTTCGTCCGCTAACCCCACGGAAATTACATTCTGCACAACCTGGGCCACGCAAATAAGCGCGTTCCACGCCAATATCACCAAAAGCATTCCGAAGTCTTTGAGCAACAGGCGTATTTAACCTATCTTTAACAGGGATACGACAATGAGGACACAGCTTACGGAATAACCGCTGGGCCAACATTCCCCGCATAATAGAAGCATCTTGTAATTTAAAATCTTCCACACCCATATCACGTAGACGTAATAAAATCGCGCTAGCTGTATTTGCGTGTAGAGTCGTCCACACATTGTGACCAGACAAAGCACCACGGAAAGCCAAGTCTGCCGCTGACAAAGTACGAATTTCTCCGATCATTAATGAGTCTGGGTCAGAACGTAAGGCCGCCGACAAAGCTTTTGTAAATTCACGATCCTTTGCCTCTTCAATACCGGCATTCGTCACAGGCATCTGTCGAGCCCCAGGAATAGGATATTCCGGCGGATCTTCCACTGTAATTAAGTTTGTTTCATAATTACGCTCTTGTAGCATAGCAATCATGTTTCTTTGAAGCGTTGTTGATTTACCAGAACCCGTCGGACCAGAAACAATAACGATACCCGTTGGCACGGCTCTTAACTTAGCAAAAATATCCGAATCTTCCTTGGAAAAACCTAAATCCAACAAAGCATTTTCAGATGTTGTTGTGGAATCATCCGCATACAACAACCGCATCACAACATAACGCGTACCAAACGCGATCGGGTTAAATTGCAAACGAATACCTAAAATGTTTTTAGGTAAAACAAGCTTTCCTCCGGATCCTCTTAACGGAGTACGACCTAATTTTTGCGCTGCCTGATATTCGTTTTGTGCATAGTTTGAATCTGAAATATCCGCTGAAGCAAAAGCCGCACGCACAAAGCTTTCGCCCCACTCTTTATTATATTCCATTTCTGTCTGCATCAAACCATTGACGCGAAACATAACCGTCGTATGATCAGCCACAACAATATGAATATCAGACACCTGATTCATCGCAGCTCGGGAAATAACAGTCACAAAGTCACGTTGCATCCGTGTTTGTTCTTGATTTTCCTCATCCGAAACAACCGGAGGAGCCACACGAATTTGGACAGCATAATCATATATGTCCCGCAAAATAGAGGCACTTACATATTCGGCTTTTCCAACCTGCAAATGCCTTTTCTTGGCTAAATATTCAAAACCAAGAACACGACCATCATATTTATATTGTTCAACGACAAAAAAACGGCCATTAGAAAATAATGCTAACAATGAACGTGTTTCCTCGCTGACAGGCAAAGCGCCAGAAGCTAAAGTAATACATTCGTTTCCATTGGCATATAAATCTTTTAAAAATTGAATAGATGAATAATCCGGCTCACCCTCAGGCTCGGCGTCTGTTGTCGGTGCTGGAGATTCTTGTGTTTCCTGTAAAGCAGGCGTTTCCTGCGAAGCTTCAGCTTGCTTATTTTCTTTCCCCGGAGCATAATCCTGCAAACTGGTCAAAACTTCTGAAAGTGGTGCTTGGGGCGATAAAATCTGATCAGCAGAAGCCATTTCTGACTGAATCTGCGGCTCATCTATCGTCTCAACACCCTGGACACCTTCCTCTTCATTAGCAGTTGACATCCCCCCATCAACAGAATCTTCTGTTAACTGGTCATTCTCTTTTGGAGGAGGAGATAAATTCTCATTGTCAACCATTTCTCTCCTTTATTAATTAACTTCATCAAACCTTAAAATAAATTCTTCTCCATCTCTTAATAAATGGACTCCCTTAGAAGAAATCTCACTAATGTAAGTGCCATCCGTTAAAGTATCCCCAACTTTAACTATCACAATTTTTGAACTTTCTATATTCTTGATTTTTGCAGTTAAATCATTGCGCGTTCCATGAACAGCAACTAATGCATAAGCTTTAGCAAGCTTTTCGATTGGAGCAACCTCTTCCTGCGCTTCGACAACCTCAGACGGAGCCTCATTCACCTGATCATTTACAGGTTCGTCATCAGGTTGTGATTGCGGAGAAGAAAGTGAAGCCTCTGCTTCAGCTCTTTCCGCCTCGGCTCTCTGAGCTTCTAACTCTTGACGGAGCTTCTCTTGTTCTTGCCACCATTTAATACGCGTCCGAATCACATTTTCACGCTTTTCAATTTCTGCCAAACGATCTTGACGGTAAGTTGCCTTTAATTTTTCCAACTGATTTTTCATTGTTTCTTTTTGAATTTGCAGTTGCAAAAAGGTCTTATCTCGCTCTAAATCAGCCATTTCCTTAAAAACTTCCGGCGTTAAACGACCAATAATTCTTTCACTTGGCAAATCCTTTGCGGATACAGACTCTGCCATAGTTGCAGGTCCCGTGATATTTGTATAATCAACCGCAGGCAAGCGCGCCAATTCTAGATCATCCAAAGATCCGCGGCTTGGAAAACCAACAGATTGTCTTCCAGTCAAATCCGGCACAATGTCCGGCAACTCATTTTCAGCAGGAGTCTCTGGCTCTGCGGCCGGAGCCACATCCGTCGAAACCTCCATTCCTACGGAAGGAGTTTCCACATCCGTCGACAATGCTGTATTATCTTCGAATAATGAATCATCAGCTTCCTGTGCTTGCACAGAAACTACACCTAATGTTACTAACCCGGCGATTAACAAATGATAAAATAATTTATTTTGCATAAATCCTCCCCTCATATCTCCACTTGGTTGCTGTATCATTTGAAGGATTATACTCTATTTTTAAGAGCTCAAATCCCGAAAATTTTTCAAAAAATTTCATCCACTCCCACGGAGTATAATCTGATGTGGCAATAAATGAAAAGTAATTATACGACTTTTGATTGGCTGGTCTGGAACCATCTGCACGATTTGGCGGATCCAACAATGTCTGTTGAGTATACTGCAAATTAAGCTTGGTCATCTGACGTATCTCACTCAAATCATCGCTTAATTGTTGCATTGTCAACAATGGTAAAGAAGCCACAACTGGAATATTGGAAAATGCCAAAAAGCCAGTTGCTGTATTTCCACCCGTCACACTAACCGAGAAATCTGTAAATTGATATTCATCAATACCAAATTTCATCCAAGAAAGCAAACCGGCGTTTCCATCCCGTGTCCAAGTTGTCGACACGCCTTCTTTTGTACATGAAATAATACCCAAATTCCAACCTGGGAATGAAACAGATTTTACCTGATAAACATTTTCCATACATCTTTCAATTAAGCCCTTCGTAGAAACCATTTTTTCCCATGGTTTTGGCTTTTCCGGGGTTGGAGCAACAGGCTGAATCACCTGAGGAGCTTGAGCCGACTGAATTGCCTTTGGTTGGAAAACGCTCTTCCACAACCCAGCCAAGGACCAAATAACGGCCACAAGCGCAAGGATGACGATAACAGCGATAAACAATAAAAACTTTGTTCTTCTTAGAACATTGATTTCTTGCAAACGAACTTTCCGACCTTTGGAAACCAAATCGGCCAAATTCATTTGTTGAGTGCCTTCGATATTCCATTCTTCCGGAACAATGCAGGCATCCCAATCAGGAACAGCCATCATGGACGAATAGGCCCGTTGAGCCTCCGCCTCTGTCTCAAACAGAACATCTTCCTCGGCCAAAATCAAGCTATTTCTGACGGCAACAAACCACCAACCTTCTTTCACCTTGAAGACTGCGCAAAACGACTCGTATTGCAAAAGCGCACCCGCCACAGATGCAGCCAAAGAAGGCATACCATCTTTATGGCCTAAAGCTGTCTTACCTACACCGTATTGAGCTACCGTTGTTTGCCGTAAGCAGTATAAATCAGCATCTGCTTCACCTTCCATCGTTTCACGAATTTCCGGCAAAGGATCGTCCAGATTTTGAATCGGTTGCCACATCAAGCCAACAGCATACTTTTGGCCAGAAACGGTCACGACACTACCGCTACCCTTTACGGAACGGTTTAAATCTAACTCATTTTCTGTTACAACCGTGTTGTCCATCCTTTATCCTTTAATAATCACGCACTAACGTTTCTTGTGAAAGAGGAGATTGTAAAACTTCTGGAGTCAACAAAATCACAATGATATCACGTTCTGTTTTATCATATGCACGTCCACCCAATAAACCCATTTTTGGTTTTCCGACACCAGAGGTAAGCATATCATCCCGAATTTGTTCAAATCCGCTCAACACCAAAGTATATCCGGAACGCATTGCAATTTCTTGCATAAATCCACGCATGGACATATGTGGCATTTGCAACTTTGTATCCTCTTGTTTTGGAGCTTCTCCTTTTTCTATCGAGGCAATAGTTGCCTGAGTCATTGCATCCTGCATCTTCTTATTATCACCGGCCAATGTACTGTATGGTTCCATACTCACCAAATCAGTCAATGTCATAGCAAACATTAAAATCAACCGGCCATGATCTAAAATACGAGGCAAAATATCCATCGTGAATCCCCAAGTAAGTGTATCTACTTCGGTATCAACTTCGGTTGTTTGATCTGTTCCAGAACCAGAGGTTGTTGTACTCACCTTCTTCAAATAATTCTTAGATTGTGTAATTTGAACAGGTGCAACCTTATTATTCATCGTTGTAATGGTTGAACTTGTGACCAAACGCGCTTTACCTTGGCTAGAAAATGCCTGAATAGCTGCTTCTGTATTAGCCAATTTCTTTGGTTTTAACAAAGTCATTGTCAAGTTTGTTTCCGCCGTAGAACCGCCGGTCAAAGCATAAACACCTGCAGACGCTAACGTAAATTTATCAGTTGCAAATAATCCTGCTAAATCTAAACCATAGTTATCCGTATTGTTCACCGTTACCTGCAAAATACGCACAGTAATCGCTACTTGACGAGATAATTTCTCGTTCCAGGTATCAATATAATTAGAAACCTTTCGAATAATAAATGGTGATGCCGTAACGGTCACAGTTCCGCTCACACGGCTGAAAGACAACTTACCATTTTCGCCCACAACCTGCTTCACACCTTCTTCAATGCTATCCCACAAAGCTAACGTTGCAGAGGTAGAAAAACTTGAGCTAGCATTACCACCTGAACCACCTTCACCCATTGTGGCACCAGTCAAACTGGCTTGGACAGAAGTTTCGGTTGGCAAAGCAAAAACCGTAAATACACGTGTTTGTTGTGCAAAAAAGCTTATCATCTTATCTTTATATTGCCAATACACACCATAACGGCCGGCTAAATAATTCAATAACCCACTCAATTTTCCAGAATACTTCACAGGAACAGCGCCATCTGGAACCTGCTTTGCATTCACCAAATCATCCAATCTTACCGGAATACTGGTTAAATCTGAAATTTGCTGAACAATATCAGAGAAAGTTGCATCCTCTGCAATAACAATAGTGATACCATCTTCGCCCTCTAACCACGACGGCAAAGCGTCACCTTCCATAATCTTAACACTTTCATCACCCAACCAAACATCATTTCTGATGCGAACAGTATCCGTTTGTTCTGGAACATCAGGAATCGACGACCGCGCATAGTAATCCTCAGCTCTTTCCAATGTAGTCTCAATTCTCTTATCTGATTCAGCTACATATCTATTACAGGCTGTCAAAAACAATCCGCTTAATGCAAAAACACACGACAAAAGTATAGATTTTTTAAGCATTATCATCCTCCTGAGTCTGAATTACTAACACACGATTTCCTTTAAAGAAGTTTCCTTGTGGAGCTGGATTTGCCCGTGCAAAGATTCTCAAAATTGCACTTGCCACATCTATAAATGTACCACGGAACACAACGCCAGCTTCCAAAATGTAATCTCGGTCCATTTTCCAAGCAACAGTCCAACCGGACTTCTGGCCCCACTCCATCAATAAAGATCTCAAACTTTCACCGGACAAAGCCTCCCAATCGTGAACTGTGTCACCATATTGGACCTTGCTTCCACGTTGAGAAGCAGAAATGGATGGCATTTCAACATATCCAGGGGTAACAGATGTCTCTTTTGTCCGAGAAACTTGAATAATATTCCCTTGACCATCTGGGTTATTGGTAACATCTTTTTCGTAAACTTTACTTCCTTCTTGTGTCTTATAAAAAGCATACTCTGAACGAACTTCCTCTAATTCATCCAAAGGCTTGGAAACGGAAATAGGAGCCGCCGTATCACGAATAATAATCTGCTCATGATCTTCTCGCTCCATTAATTCTGGGGTTGCAGGAATTAGCTCGGTTGCGCCGGAACCTTGATATGGATTACTATTGCTTGCAATTGGATAATAGCCAGCCACCTGCGAACCTTCGTTACATTGCGAAGGATTTTCAGCACAATTTACATAAATATCACTGGCCCAAGCCATTTGCGCACAAACGACCACGCTCAACGCGGTCATTCCCCAAGCTCTAACTTTAAATATTTTCCCCATTTTTAACTCCTTTTTTTTCACCATAACATAACTTTATAAAATAAACAACAATTTTTTACCAAGAAAAGTTTTTTTGTTCTTTTATTTTATGAACCACCTCGCCGGGCACAACAATTTTCGTCTGATCTGGATGCTCACTATACCCCACAACCAAAGTATCCGCATCACGATCCGAACGATAAACCTTGATTTGTTTTGCCGACAATCCCCGTTGCATTAAAGTTTTTACAATCAAATTCAACCTTGCGCGTTGTAAATTCCAATCATATTGACTAACACGAAGCACAATAACTAAACGCGGATCTTTTTGTGCGTGCAAAGCATACGCCGTAATCCACTTGATAATTGGCTGAGATAACTGGGACGAATCCGGTGAAAATTGTAATCGCACGTCACGAGGCAAAGTGACAGGGACTTTGGATTTGCCTGTTTCATGGGCCAACACCTTTGTTGAATACGTTTGTGCAGGCATCACGCGAACACGCGGAGGAATTGGGGGCTCCCTCAGTTCTGGCAAAGGAGGCAACGGCGTTAATAAAGGCTCTTTCTTTTGATTTGAATAGGTCACTTGTGTCTGCGGATAAAACACCTTCCCAGCCTCAGATCCGGAGGCAACATTTCCAGTTTGTGCCGCCACAGGCGCAGGTGCCGGGGAAGTTGGAATTGGCATATTTTCCCCAAAAATCTCTTGCAAAATATCAACATCGGCCGGAGCTTGTTGTGCATTTACGGGCGCGGATGCCGGGCTCTCAATATTCGGGCCACCCACACCATCGAAATAAGATGGCAAGACAAAATCTTGGTCCATATCATCGAATAGCAAAACATCTTCATCCATACCGGAATCAACTTGGGCCAAAACAACACCGGCCGACGAAATACTGCCGACAAAAAAGGCAAAAAAGAATATTTTCTTAATCGACCCCATATCCAAGCCCCTTTCAAGAACTGTTTTGATAATAAAACCCAAATGATTAATTTTTTATTAACAAAAGAATAAAATACGCATATTTTTGCAAAAAACATAAAAAAAAGTTTGAAATCCCCAAAAAAAGATGTATGATAGAGTCAAGATTGAGTGGTTTCAGTCTTGGTTTAACACAAAAAAGGAGAAAAAAATGAAAAAATATACAAAAGCACTTTTGATGGTCGCCTTAATTGGTATCGTCGCAATGGCAACAGCCGCTTTCGCTCAAGGCGCTGGCAACAGCAGCTTGTTCGGAACAGCTCAAACAACATTGGCCTCGGTATTTAAAAACGTCCGTATTATCGTCTTCATCTTAGGCGGTTTTGCTTTGGTCGGTTTTGCAATCGCAGCCATCTTTGGCAAATTGGATTGGAAAAAAGTTGCTATTTTGGCCGTCGGTTTGGCTTTGTTGGCCGTCGCAGACCAAGTGGTCAGCTATGCTATTAAGGCAAGTGGTGGCAACACAGATTCCATTACATGGGATGCCGGAAAACTTTCAGACTCTTATGGTGGTTAAGTCTGAATCACTTTCCAATAGAAACCCTGCTTCGGCGGGGTTTTTATTTTGCCATATTTCACAAAATGAGTCACATACTTGATAAAGATTCCTCTGCACAAAAAAACACTACAGTAATCCCACTTCTTTCCGACCTTATAGCAATTGTTCATGGATATAAAAATACCTAAACTATAACACACAGTTAGCATCCACAAATAATCATCAAACAAATCATGAAACAAAAACAATGGCGAACAAATGAACAAATTAAATCATGCGCACAAACCACAAAAAAACACCCGGAAAAATCCCGAGTGTTTTTGATTGTTATTATAACAACTTACGAGCCACTACCACTTCCAGAAGCACTACTATCTCTGAAAGGAACAAGGCTTCCGGTTCCAGTGGACGGATCCACGACGGTTGGCGACTGGACATCAGAGCCAGTAGCAGAACTATCCGATTTATAGGTCACAAGTCCATAATCACGGAAAGCATCCGCCTTTTCGAAATTCTTGGCCACGGTATCACAAGGTTCTTTTCCCAATTCGCAAGGCATACCATTGGCTGGCAATACCAGAGCAATACCACGGTTTGCTGGATCCACAACCACATCCGATATAACGGTCGAAATTGCCGCAGGAATAGATGTATATGCGCCATTGTAACTAACTGTTTCACCACGTGTTTCGGCTTCCACCAATGTTAATGAAATTGAATTCATAATTTCCGTAGCACGATACTTGTTCATAGCTGTTGTATAACCGGCCAAACCACCAACGGATAACACACCCACAATGGCCAACACGCCCAACATTTCCACCATTGAACGGCCGGATTCATTTCTCTTCATCATCTTATTTTCCTTTCGTTTAATTAAACTTTCTACTCTCATTACTAAAAATATATGTGTTTTCATATATCCATAGCAACAAAAGATGTTTGTCGACAAATCCAATTCAAGCATATTTATTTAGCAAATGCAAGGGGAAAAATGAATTATTTCAAAAAAAATTGAAAAAATTGTTTTCCATTAACCTTTTGTTAACCAGCATAGAAAAATCCCCGAATAAACACATCGGGGATTTACATTTTTTCTAGGCTTTTTTAATTTATCTTGCCAAAGCTTTGCGGCCTGGGAATACGGCTCTGTCACCCAATTCTTCCTCAATACGAATCAATTGATTGTATTTGGCCAAACGATCGGAGCGAGAGAGTGATCCTGTCTTGATCTGTCCGCAATTTGTAGCCACAGCGATATCTGCAATGGTCGCATCTTCTGTTTCACCAGAACGATGGGACAATACGGCGGTATATCCTGCTTTTTGAGCCATATGCACAGCTTCCAATGTTTCGGTCAAAGATCCAATTTGATTCACTTTTACCAAAATGGAGTTAGCAATACCTTTTTCAATACCCATGGCCAAACGTTTGGAGTTTGTCACGAACAAATCGTCACCAACCAATTGAATGCGGCTGCCCAATGTCTTTGTCAGCATATCCCAGCCTTCAAAATCATCCTCAGCCATACCATCTTCCAAAGACACGATTGGGAATTCGTTCACCAAGTCTTCATAGTATTTGACCAATTCGGCATTAGTAAAGACTTTGCCTTCTCCCTTCATATTATATTTGCCATCTTCATAGAATTCACTGGAAGCAGCATCCAAAGCGATACACACATCTTCACCTGGTTTATAACCGGCAGACTCAATGGATTTCACGATAAAAGCCAATGCCTCTTTTGCGGAAGCAATATTTGGCGCAAAACCACCTTCATCACCAACGTTGGTGTTCATACCAGCAGCTTTCAAGTTTTTCTTTAAAGCTTGGAACACTTCTGCACCCATGCGAATAGCTTCACGACAGCTCTTAGCGCCCACAGGCATAATCATAAATTCTTGGATGTCAATTGGGTTGTCAGCATGTTTACCACCGTTCAAAATATTCATCATTGGCACTGGCAATGTGACAGCTTCTTCACCACCAATATATCTATAAAGTGGCAACTTAGCGCTGACAGCGGCAGCTTTTGCCACAGCCAAAGAAATACCCAAAATAGCATTAGCGCCACAACGACCTTTATTTTCTGTACCATCCACAGCAATCATTTTACGGTCAATAGCTTCTTGTTCGGTAGCTTCCATACCTCTAACGGCTTCGGCCAATTCGGTATTAGCAGCATTGACTGCTTTTAATACGCCTTTACCATTAAAACGAGCAGAATCTCCATCACGCAATTCAACAGCTTCATGCACACCAGTGGAGGCACCACTTGGAACGGCGGCCCGACCAAAAGATCCATCCGCCAAAGTCACATCTACTTCAACCGTAGGTGTACCACGAGAATCTAAAATTTCACGTGCTTTAATATTTGTAATTGTACTCATTTTTCTTTCCTTTCAGTTTATTTTATCTCACATATTGTTGCAACCGATACGGCACTTCAATATTTTTCTTTTTAACCTTTGGCATCACAGCCTTGTTAAACTTTTCTTGTTTTTCCTTCGGCATACTTTCATAAGCACGAATGCCCATACCGATTAGCCTAAAGAAATCCCGACTTTGTAAATCTTCATGAGTAATTGAAGAAAAACGCAATGCCGGATTAACTGGAGCTCCATAATGGCGCCCTGTAACAGCCCGGAATATTTGGTCTTGCAGATGCATCCTGTTATCGTCAACATAGGATTTTTCTTGGGAGTCAGCCAAAATAATCAAATTATTTAAAACACCCAAACGCCATTGCGGATCTTTAATGTGCAAAATCATCTTTTGAAATATCGGCAACATACTTTGAGGCCGTGTTGCCCAACGCATATCGGCAGGATCAATATCTCTAAAAGCTTTGGGAATTTCGGGAGGCGGCAACTTTGAAAATTCAGAAACCGGGCGGAGTGGTTTAAATGCGCGTATGAGTCGGTTGAAGTAATTGTGTTTGTTTTGCAAAAGTTTTTCTAATTTATCTGTCATTTTCTCTCCTTCTTCAACTCCTCAACCAATTCAGCCATTGGCAACCTTTTTGCCACAGCATCAAGCTCTTTTAAATTCTTCAACACCGTTTCCATTTGGTCCAACGGGATCATATTAGGCCCATCGCTAGGAGCAGAATCCGGATGTTCGTGTGTTTCCCAAAAAATACCCGCGATTCCGGTAGTAATTGCCGCATTTGCCAAAATTGGTGCAAACTCACGTTGGCCGCCACTGGCACCACCTAAAGCACTCGGTTGTTGCACAGAATGAGTAGCATCGAAAATCACAGGATATCCTGTTTGTTTCATTTGAGGAAGACCTCGCATATCCACAACCAAGGTATTATATCCAAAACTTGTTCCTCGCTCGGTCAATAAAATATTATTATTTCCCGTGCTTGCAATTTTTGCCGCCACATTTTTCATATCCCACGGGGCTAAAAATTGACCTTTTTTAACATTAATCGGTTTACCTGTTTTTCCCGCGGCTAACAATAAATCCGTTTGACGGCATAAAAAAGCGGGAATTTGCAAAACATCTACAACTTCGGCCGCCACAGCACATTGATATGGCTCATGAATATCTGTCAAACATAATACATCTAATTTGGATTTAATATCCTGGAATGCTTGCATACCAGCATCCAATCCCATGCCACGAATACCATTTACACTGGTTCGATTGGCTTTATCAAAAGAGGCTTTAAAAACAAAAGGGATATTTAATTTTGTTGTCAATTCCTTTAAAGCAGACGCCATCTCCATACCATGGGAAGCGCTCTCCATTTGACAAGGACCAGCAATCAACACAAAAGGAAGCTGGTTATCAAACTGGACATTGCCAACGGAAACAATTGCCATTTAGCCCTCCGGCTGTTCTTGAGCCACAGGAACCAAAGAAACTGCCTCGGATTGAGTAGATTTTTTGGCCAACACAACAAGCGCTAAACTTGTGCAAACAAAGGCAATGAAGAAATATTTCGTCAACTTGGACAAAGCATTTCCTGCCTGACGCGCCGTTAAAAAACTGTTCACACTTTGACCGGACAAACCACCCATACCACCTTCACTGCGTTGCAATAAAACAAGTCCTGTAATTCCTAACGCTAATAAAATATCTACGACTAATAAAAATAAATACATGCTCTTTTTCCTTTACATTTGAGTTTCAGCAATAGCCCAAAAACTGTCCGCCTTCAAGGAAGCCCCGCCAATCAAAGCTCCATCGACATTATCAACGCTCAACAATTCTTTAGCATTTTCTGGTTTGACAGATCCACCATATAAAATACGCATACCATCTGCCACTTCTGCCCCTAAATTCTTAGCAATTTCCGCACGAATAGCAGCATGCATTTCTGCCACATCCGCCGTAGTCGGAACTTTTCCCGTTCCAATAGCCCAAACGGGCTCGTAGGCCAATACACAATTTGTTGCATTTGCAATTGCAGGAGTAGATTCACGAACCTGTCTCGTCACAATTTCCAATGCTTTTCCGGCCTCACGCTCTTCCAAAGTCTCACCGATACAAATCACAACTGTCAAACCGTTATTAATAGCATTTTCGGCTTTTTGACGAACAACAGCATCTGTTTCATTATGATATGTGCGCCGTTCAGAATGTCCCACCAAGGTCCATGTAGCTCCCAAATCTTTAACCATCACAGCGGACACATCACCAGTAAAGGCCCCATTTGGCTTGACTGTTTCGGCCACATCCTGAGCCCCTACAAAAACAGAATTATGAGGAATATCTGACACATAACCTAACACATTCATTGGTGGGCAAATAAGAACATCAAACGGACGATTTGAAATCGAATCAAATTTTTCAAAAACGGCCTTTGCCAATGGAATAGCGTCCATTTTTAATCCATTCATTTTCCAATTGCCTGCAATTAACTTCTTACGCATTATAACTCCTTTTGTTGATGGGATATCTTTTAGCATATTTTTTAAATTTTTGCAAGAAAAATCATTTATCAACCGCACAAGAACCTTTTTCATAAAAATCGGCCACATGCTTCTCGGCGTCAAAGAAAACAACTTCAGTGCAATCATCCTTTTTATACGTCCACATTTCATAATTTTTTTCTTGAATTATTGTGGTGGGCCGCCCTTTTAACGCTCGCACTTCTTTAGGTGTTTTTGCCACTAATGCATCATATCGAGGGCTTTGACAACCCGCTAAAACAACCAGAGATATCATAACTATAAAATTTTTCATCCTGTTTTTCCCTTTCTTTTTAAATGAACGCCCCAAGGACGACTTTGGTCCTCTGACCAATCACCTTCAATTCGAATAGAATCCGTTAAATAGATATTATACAGTTCATACTTTTTAGGAACCAAAATTTTCGAAGCGGAACAAGCTTTTTTAGAACGAGACAAAATGGCTAAATCCACATCTGAACAATTTTGCCCGGACAAAGAAACTTTTTTGCCTTTCAACACAATCGTATCTCCATCCCATTTCGTAATTTCAGAAATACCCAATTGTCTTGCCCAACGCGTAATGCTAATGGGAATTTTCTTTTTAAATTGCGCTAATATACGATCTCCATCCCGAACGGCCAAAACTTGACCTTGCTGCGAAATCAACAAATCGGGTTTGTCTATCAAAGCATATCCCAACCATAAACCAAATCCGATGACAACAACGCCACACCATCTTAATTGCGTGCGCATTAAACACGCCATGGCAATACCCAAAGCAATTACACTCAATCCAATCGAAGAAAAGGAGGAAATTAAAATTTCGGAATATGACCAATTTGAAACCATTTCCGCAATACTTGTTACCCACTCTAACACCATACCGGCTAATTTAAAAAAGATCTCATCATATCCCAAAGGCATTAAAGCAACGCCTAAAAACAACAACGGCATAATTAAAAATGAAAAAAACATACTTGTCATCAAATTACCGATAACGCCGTAGGGATTGATTTGATTAAAGTGATATATAACAAAAGGGGCCAACATTAAACTGACAAACACATTTGCTTTTATCACAAATAAAATCCATTTTATAAAAGTCCAATTATCAGATTTTTTTAAGCTGTCATTACAAAGCCCCATCAAAACCATCACTGCAATAAAAGAAAGCTGGAAGCTAACAGAAACAATCCACTCTGGATGAATAAGTAAAATACAGAACCCTACTAACATCAATGTATACAAAGAAACAACTTTACGATTAGTCACAATTCCTAAAAACACACAAGAAATCATTAAAAAAGCTCGCAGGGCCGGCACTTGACAACCGGACAGAAACAAATAAAACAACGCAACAAAGAAGGCAACGATCGCCGCAACTTTTTTGGTCGAAAGACGCAAAGCAATAGCAGGGACAAGCGCCAAAAGTCCGCGCACAAGGAAAAACACAAAACCCGCCAATAACGCCATATGAAAACCGGAAACAGACAACACATGTGCTATCCCGGATCGACGATAAGTATCATATAACGATTGCGAAACGACTCGCTGTTCTCCAACAACTAAAGGAATTGCTATTTGTGCCTGACTACTTGGCAAAATATCCACAAGATGCACCATAATGGCACGGCGCCATCTATCCAAAACACCCTCCGGTTTTGTTTGATGGTGCAAAATTTTTAGAATCTTTCCTTGGGCTTCAATTCCTTGATAAAAAAAACGCCTCGCCTGGGTTAAAAAAGGACCATATAAATGCACCTTCATCGTTATAATATCCCCTACATGTAACTCTGGGGATATTTGATCAAACTTTAAACGTATTTTACGAGGACGAAATCCTTTTCCTTTTATCGATAAAGTTTCAACCACAATAACCTGACTTGACACCTGAAAGGAAGACTCTATCACTTTTGCCGTTACTTGACTATTCCAACGAGGAAAAACCATTCGGCCTGTATGAATAAAGGAAGTGCGCACTGTAATAACCGCCAACCCTAAACAAAAAAACAAAGCCAACCGGACAAAAACAGACGGATAAAAATGATGAGCAACTAATCCTAAGATACATCCTGCAACAATCCAAATCCAATGAGGTTCAAACCAGAGGCCAAAATAGGTCATGATACCAAAAGCAAAAGCCATAAAATACCATAAAACTCGTGATTGATATTCCGCCCACAGATCTAATTTCATTTGCCTTTCCTTTTGAACCATGATATCATAGCGGCGAAGGAATATTTTGTCAATGCAAAAACCATTAACCGAAAAGAGATTAGAGCATATTGCATTATTTTATTTGGAAAAATTTGATGCTTCCTCGGAAAAACTACGCCTGGTTCTAATACGTCGAATAAAAAAACATCAAATGCAGGGCATTCCGGTCAATGAAAATGCTTTTCAATGGATTGAAAATGTCATACAAAAATGCCAAAAGCTCGGTTATATTGATGATGAACGTTATGCTGAAAATGCTATTCGGCGCTTATCAACCGGTGGGAAATCAACTCGTTTTATCCAACAAAAATTGACAGCCGAAGGAATTGATGAATCCATTTTAAAAAAATATTTACTACCTGAAAATGAATTAGAGCGTGCCCAAACATTTGCCCGCAAAAAACATTTAGGAAAAGATTATCAAAAAGATTTGGCAAAACTAGCACGCGCCGGTTTTAGCTATGAAATTGCACAAAAAGTATTACAAGGAGAAAGTGATGTTTGAAGAATTAGATGCTGTTCGTAAAGAATGTGAAAATTGTCAAAAATGTGCCTTGGGGAAAACACGCACCAAAATCGTTTTTTCCGCCGGCACACCCAACAATAAAATCATGCTGATTGGCGAAGCCCCAGGTTTTAACGAAGATCAAACTGGGGAATCTTTTGTCGGTCGTGCGGGGCAATTGTTGGACAAGATTTTTGAATCGGTCGGGTTCAGCCGCAAAACAAATGTCTATATTTGCAATACTATTAAGTGTCGTCCACCCAACAATCGCGATCCTTTGCCCGAGGAAAAAACAGCGTGCCGACCTTATTTGGACAAACAATTGGAAATTTTAAAACCAAAAATTATTTTGTTGTGTGGCAAAGTTGCTCTGACCTCTTTTTTAGACACAAATCAAGGAATTACCAAATTGCGCGGCAAATGGTTTGATGGTCCGTATGGGTCAAAAATGATGCCTATTTTCCATCCGGCCTATTTGCTCAGGAATCAATCCCGTGCCGAAGGATCTCCTAAATGGCTCATGTGGCAAGATATCCAAGAAGTGCGTCGAATGTACGACAGCCTTTCAGAATAAAACCATTAATTCAATTCTTATCTCACACGGCCACGGAAAAGCAATTTGGAGTTTTTGCTTATTGCATAAGCTTGATGCACCTTTTTCAAAAAGTTATCAACGGATTTAGCAT
>CAJOPC010000011.1 GCA_905236245.1 uncultured Alphaproteobacteria bacterium | reverse complement strand
TTTTTTCGACCCTTTTCAGGCTTCCAAGAGACTTAAACCGAACGGATTCTAGCGTCTAAACTGGGTGGGCATGCTCCGTTTTACACAGCAGGGGATAGTTGGTGGTTGGAATTAAGGAACAGTTGAGGCTAATAAAACTAATGCTGAGGCTTGTAGCTTTATGCATTGCAGGTTTAGCACTAACACTTTTCTGAAGATAATATGGTTAATTTCAGAGTGTTTTCTCCGTGCAACAATCTATTTGTTATGAGAAAATGGCTATCTGGATAATAATCATAGCAAAATAAGCATTCTCATATAATAATTGCTAAAAAACAAAGTGACAATAAGATGAACTGAAATGGTTTTGTGTTGTTGATTAATAATGTCAACATGGATTTTTGATGGTCAAAATAATTCCTACTGTGGTCAAAGCTACTCCTACAACTGATAATATGATGCCTATAATAGTCCATACAGACGCCTTATAGCTTAGTTTATCTGCTTTTTTAAGAATCATATTAACACCATTTGTTTGAGCATTTGCGCATCTATATTTAACAGTTTCAATATAACGTATGGCATTTCTGATATTACATGCTTTTTTTCTCCATTTGTCAAGTTCCAAGATTTCATTTTCGGTTTTATTAGTAGAATCGAACCTGTTGTGGGTAACTTGTGAATTGTATTTAGACTCAAGTAACGTTTTACAATACACATACTCGGTTAAAGCTCCCTCGCATAACATACCGATTTTTCTTCGAGCCTGTTCCGTTAAAATAGGCAGGTCGAGATAGCATTTCTTTAACTTCCGAAATAGCAAGCCTTGCCTTTTAGACATTACATTTATTTCCAACCCAATTTCGCATATTTTCAACATGTAGTCAATGGGATACAAATCTTTTTTTGTGAGGTTTTGCCATGATACTTCTCCCCATTCTCTTAATTTTTCTCCAACAGCTTTGTACCGCTCAACAATCCTGTATTCCTTAATGGTTTCGTTTGTTGGGCCCGTTGTAAGTCTTGGTTTTAAAACATTTGCTATCTCATTGTGGCGATCAATATAATAATCTCTTTTTCTCTTCCTTTTTCTATGTGAGGGATTTAATATTAAATGCCACGACAAAATCTCTTTCCAACATTTATTTACTTCGGATAATTTAGATTTGTCTTGATACCATCGGTTGAAATCTCTATGCCCATACTGGATTAAAGATTTGTAACCAGACAAATTGAAATCATCTTCGGAAAGGTACATTTTGCCTTCAAATTTTGCCAAAACGGCATCTCTTTTAGCTATATATCCTGATGCCTTTTCCGCATAATCTATAAAGATATTCTCGTATTGTTCAAAGAAAAATTTTATGGCTTCGTTGTTTGGGTCGTGAATGCTTTTTTGGGGATTAAATTTGTTCAAATCTGGAATATATGCGACCAATCCGCTGTCTCTATCTGTTTGAACTTCATGATTGTGAAATAGTAATTTTGCGCAATGGTAAAAAATAGTAGTCAACGCTTTTTTAAAGAGAGGAATTCCTTCTTCAGAAGGATAGTCTTGGGGTTTTTCATACGAATAAACCACCATACCATTGTTGGAATGATCAACATACGACAAATCAAAGCTTTTGAAGATTTGTTCCTTTTTACCTTCTTTGGCTGTTTTAAACACTTCAAAATGCAAACAACGTTTTATTAGGGATTCGTCTTTCCGTGCTTTTTCTATATCTGCCTTTAAGGTTTTATTGTTATGAGGATAGTCTATTGAAACAATTAATTTGGCAGCATCTGGGCCAAAATCCGATATATTTTTCTCGACCTCAAACCTTTGAAGTCTTTCGTTTATCAACGTATGATAAATGCTTGGAAACCAAAATACACAATACTCCTTTTCCATAATATTCACATGCTTATTATCGGAATGGATATATATGCCGTCATACTCCATTAAACAGATATGATGGCAAATTGTTAAGACAACAATGCTAAAGACAAGGCTAATTCAATTTGACTCAACCCAAAAGAAGTCAATCTATATTGTTGTTTAAGATGACTGTCAATACCTTTTGTGATATATCCCATCCTGTAATATTTTTCCGCAATTACAGAATTCATGATAACATTTTCTTCATCTATATAGCCAGAAGGATGCAAAAGAAGATAATCAAATAAACGCTCCTCTGTAATTTCATCACCATTTGCAGCATCATACAAATCGCTAATAACTTTCATGTTAGCCTCCATTTCTTCATATTTTTTTGAGAGGCTTCTTCTCATTTTCTTCATAAGAATAAGATTAGTTATACGGGACGTTTTCTGTCTAAAATAGATTAGATATAGATATTTTGAATATGCAAAGATACAGCTTTTTTTAGTTTTGGCAATACTTTTTTTCATTTTTAAAATGGTCGTTCTAAAATCCTAATGTAAATATTTGTTTTATGCTATTAGCACTCAGGTGCTTTCGTATTTACGTGGAGAAATGCACTTCCATTCTTTCTCAGAAGAAAGGCCTTCGGAATATAAAAGGATGGCTTCGTGCAGGGCAAGGATAGATTTTTGATTGAATTTGATGGATTTTGAGTAATTTTGCGGGTGCAAATTTGATTGGTTCTAAGATGAAAACACATTGGAATAATTGTGGGATTTGGATGGTTGTGATTTTGGCGGCTGCGCTGGTGGCGGCTTGCCATTCGACAGAGGTGGAGCTTAAGGATGGGCCGTGCCGGGAGTTGGAGGAGATTGACAGTTTGATGTGGAAACAGCCGGATAGCGCATTTGCCAGGCTGAGGGAATTTGCGGCCAGTTCGAAGGCGGATAGTTTGGACGTGTTTAATGGGCATTACTGCCAGTTGTTGATTTCGGAGCTACTGTATAAGAACTATTATGAGCAGAGTAACCGAGAAGAGTTGTTGAAGGCTGTGGATTATTTTGACTCGTTGATGATGGATAATAGACAAGGGGCGGGTAAACTCAGAGCCGAGGAACAAGAGCGAAATGTGTTTTTGGATGCACGGGTACATTATATTAATGGTGTAGGTTTCTATGAGCGAGGGAACGAGGTGTTAGC
>CAJOPC010000010.1 GCA_905236245.1 uncultured Alphaproteobacteria bacterium | reverse complement strand
TATCGTCGTTTTATTCAGATGTATTCTGACACAGCTATGGGCGTTGATATCCATAAGTTTGAAGCTGTTTTGGATCGCGTTCGTGAAGAAAACGGTTACAAACACGATAACGAAATGACTGTTGAACAATTGAAGGAAGTTATCGAAGAATACAAGAAAATCGGCATTGCCGAAGGCAAACCAGTTCCTCAAGATGTGAACGAACAGTTATGGGGTGCTATCGGTGCCGTGTTTGGTTCTTGGATGACAGAACGTGCTGTGTTCTACCGCAAGCTCAACAATATCCCAGGTGATTGGGGTACCGCTGTGAACGTACAGTGCATGGTGTTTGGTAACTCTGGCGACAATTCCGCCACAGGTGTGTGCTTCTCTCGTGACGCCGCCACAGGTGAAAACTATTTCTACGGTGAATATTTGAAGAATGCTCAAGGTGAAGACGTGGTGGCCGGTATTCGTACCCCACAACAAATTTCCAAAATCGGCAATGAACGTCGTCATTTGGATTTGCCTTGCATGGAAGACGAATTCCCAGAAGTTTACAAACAACTGTGCGATATCCGTACAAAATTGGAACAACACTATAAAGATATGCAAGATATGGAATTTACCGTTCAAGATGGTAAGTTATTCATGTTGCAAACCCGTAACGGTAAACGCACAGGTTTGGCAGCTTTAAAAGTTGCTGTCGATATGGTGCATGAAGGCTTGATCACAAAAGAAGAAGCCGTCACACGTGTTGAGCCGGGTCATTTGGATCAATTATTGCACCCAATGTTTGATAAATCCGCCAAGCGTGATGTGATTGCTTCTGGTTTGCCAGCTTCTCCAGGCGCCGCCGTTGGACAAATTGTGTTCAGCGCTGCCGATGCTGAAGCTCAAGCTGCAGAAGGCAAGAAAGTCGTTTTGGTACGTGTTGAAACATCCCCAGAAGACATTGCCGGCATGCATGTGTCTCAAGGTGTGTTGACCGCTCGTGGCGGTATGACCTCTCACGCAGCCGTGGTTGCCCGTGGTATGGGTATTCCTTGCGTGTCCGGTGTGGCTGATTTACGCATTGACTATGCTACCCAAACATTGACAGCTGGTGGCGTAACATTAAAGGCAGGAGATATGATTTCTATTGATGGTACAACTGGTCAAGTAATGGCTGGTGAATTACCACTCGTCAAACCAGAAATGGCTGGTGACTTTGGTGAATTCATGGGCTGGGTTGATGAAATCCGCACATTGAAGGTTCGTGCCAACGCCGAAACGCCACTTGACGCTCAAACAGCTAAAGATTTCGGTGCCGAAGGTATTGGCCTTTGCCGTACAGAACACATGTTCTTTGATCCAAGCCGTATCAATCACATGCGCGAAATGATTTTGGCAAATGATGAAGCTGGCCGCCGTGCTGCTTTGGACAAGTTGTTGCCATTCCAACGCGAAGACTTTGTGGCCTTGTTCAAGATTATGGATGGGCTTCCAGTAACAGTACGTTTATTGGATCCTCCTTTGCATGAATTCTTACCGAATAAAAAGGAAGAACAAGAAGCCTTGGCTCAACAAATGGGCGTAACGGTTGCAGAAATCGTTGCCCGTACAAACGCTTTACACGAAGCCAACCCAATGTTGGGCTTGCGTGGATGCCGTTTGGCTGTGGTTTACCCAGAAATTTGTGAAATGCAAACACGCGCTATCATTGAAGCTGCTATTGAGGTTTCTGATGCCGGCGTGAAAGCAATTCCAGAAATCGAAGTTCCTTTGATTTCTTCTCGCAAAGAATTGGAAATCTGCAAAAAGATTATCGACGAAACGGCCGAAAAGGTCTTTGCTGAAAAAGGCAAAAAGGTTGAATACACCGTTGGTACAATGATTGAATTGCCACGTGCCGCCTTGTTGGCTGATGAAATTGCAGAATTGGCCGACTTCTTTGAATTCGGAACAAATGACTTGACCCAAACAACCTTGGGTATGAGCCGTGATGACGCCGGTGCCTTCTTACCACAATATGTGGCCAAAGGCATCTATGAACGTGATCCGTTCCAATCCTTGGATGGTCATGGCGTAGGTAAATTGATTGCTATGGCTTGCCAAGCCGGCAAATCCACAAATCCGAATATCTATTTGAGTATTTGTGGTGAACATGGTGGTGACGCCGACTCCATCAAGTATTTGAACCAATACTTGAATGGTGTGTCTTGCTCTCCATACCGTGTGCCATTGGCAAGATTGGCTGCCGCTCAAGCTGCCGTTGCTGCTAAAAAGGCAAACTAATCAATCAGATTAGAACAAATAAAACCCCGGGCAAAATGCTCGGGGTTTTCATTAGTAATAAAAATAATTTATTATTCTCTTTGACGCTCCATCGTATCTTCCGAAACATTCTCTTCCATGCCAAGGCCATAATTAGCATATTTGGAAACCTCATCATCAATTCCCATACCATTGTTATAAGCTTCATCTGGGTGTTTTTTATATTTCCGTTTTTTCTGTGCTTTTTTCTTCTGAGGCGGCTGTTTCAGTATTTCACGCAAATTGCCCTCTTCTTCGGCAGAACAGTCTTCTGAAACATTGATACGCGTCTTTACCCCGCGCTCAGTTAAAGCCTCAAAAATGGCTTTAATTCCTTCATATCCTATATGACAATAATATAATGAAACATGATTGACAACGACATTTTTCTTTAAGGCATCTGCTAACTTACGTGCACCTTCCACACCTAAATCTTCATGGTCTAACCTAATAGAAATCAATCCGAAATCATTATCTGATAAACGTTTGCACAATTCTTCTAATTTTTCATTTTTCAATGGGAACCCCCCTTCTTAAAAAAATATAACTTTCTCTCTGTTTTTAGCAAAAAAATAACCCCTTGTCAAATTTTTTGTAAAAAAACAAAAAAAATGTTGCAATTCCTAAAAAAAACTCATAAACTGACTTTTGAAGGGATTTTTATTGTAAGGAGAACTAAATGAAAAAGGCATTATTTATTTTGAGTTCGTTGGCTTTGGCCGCATGCACAATGGGACATGAAACAGATTTAGAAAAGGCCGCAGCGAAACGTCAAGCGCATATGGATGAATATCGCCAAATTAATGGGTGTACTTTGACCCGCGATTTAGAGGGATATCATAATTGCTTGCTAGCTACACAAGCAGCAAACTCTCCAAAGACATATTCGACTCAAATGTTACAAGACGGACGTTCCGTAGCGATTGTCCAACCAACTACAAATACCACGCCTTGTGGATTGCAACCTCTGCCAAGCAATCAATCTGAATATCCTTGGGCCGCTCCAACAACGGCTTCTGAAACAAGATCTGTGGAAACCGTGTGTCAAAGAAAATTTGAACCACGTCAAACGGTAATTCAAACAATTGAGCAACCTATTCCGGCTCCTCAACCTGAAGTTATCTTTGTTGAGCAAGAAGCGGTCGCTCCTCAGCCTGTAGTTGTTGCACCTGCTCCGGCTCCTGCTCCAGCTCCAGCGCCGGCCCCTGTGCAATGGCAACAACCAATTTGCCCATGTGCAGATCCAAATGATCCTTGTCCACAATGTTATGAAAAATAAACAACAAAAGGAGTATACATGTATAAATTAGTTTCTATATTAGCTTTAAGCTTACTTGCTACAGCCTGTGTTTCACACGATCCAGATGAACAAGTATACGATACGGAACAAACTGTCGGAGAATGGCAACGTGTGGAAGAAAGCGTTCAACAACCGGCAGAAAGTCAACCTGTAATTACGCGTCCTGTTCAAGTACAAACAGTTGAAGTTCGCGCTCCAAAACAACAATGGTGGGCAACACGTCCTGTTTCAGCAAGACCCGCACCAAAATGTCCTTGTGCAGATCCAAATGATCCATGCACACAATGTTATGAAAAATAACAAAAGGAGAGGCTATGCGTAAATTATTAATTCTTTCAGCTTGTGTATTGTTGTCTGCATGTTCTTCCACACAAACCGGATCCGAATTGTATGGAAATACCACCGGCGGTTGGCGTGACGATGTAGATATTACAAATTTGCAAGCAACATCCCTTACAAAAGCATTACAAAAAACTGGTAATGACACTGTTTACTTCAGCTTTAATGAAGCAACATTGGATGGTGATGCAAAATCTACACTTCAACAACAAGTAGAATGGTTACAGAAAAATCCGAACGCTTTGGTCGTTATTGAAGGACGCTGCGATGAACGCGGCACCCGCGAATATAACTTAGCCTTAGGCGATAAACGTGCGAATGCCGCTCGTAGTTATTTACTCGCAAAAGGTATTTCTGCGAATAGAATTCGGACAATTTCATATGGTAAGGATAGTCCAATTGTTTTGGGCTCAGATGAGGAATCTTGGGCAAAGAACAGAAATGCCAAAACAGTAGCTTACTAAAAAATACTTGTAAAGTTTGAACCTTCTCTGTATAATGGTGCAGAGAAGGTTTTTTTATTGGAGGAAGAATATGAATAAGTTTTTATTTTTTATGTCGTTAGCATTAGCAACAAGCTCTGCCATCGCGGAAGAATTAATTATTCAAGAAATCCCTCTGGAAGCACCAAAGGCGGTTTTACAAGAGGTTCAACATATCGACAATCAATCTTTCAATTCTGAAAACTCCTTGGACACTTTGTATACGCGTTTAGATGCTCAAGAACGAGCCTTATCTGATGTGACTAGTCGTTTGGAACAAGCTGAATATCGGTTAAAACAAATGGAATCAAAATTAGAAACCATCAATCAAGACATTTCATTTCGCCTTTCTGAACTTGAAAAAAATAAAAGCACGCCTTTAGCCACAAGTGCTAATACAAAGGAAGTTTCGGAAAAAGAGATGTATGATGGCGCCTATAATGCTTTAAAGAGCACAAATTATACAGAAGCCGAAAAACAATTTACATCCTTTTTGCAAAAGTTTCCCAATTCACAACTCTATCCTAATGCTTTATATTGGCTAGGAGAAACCTACTACGCGCAAGGACACTTTGAACAAGCTCTCGGGCAATTTTCGGATATTTTCACCAAACATCCGAAATCTAACAAAGCGGCCGATGCTCTTTTAAAGGTAGGCTTATGCATGTTGAATTTGAATAAAAAGTCAGAGGCCTGCACCGCCTTTATTGCTCTACCGAACGAATATCCCAATGCGGATCCTTCTTTGATAAACCGAGCCAATACAGAGGCAGAAAAAAATAAATGCTCGTAATTCCAAAAAGCTTTGATACATTTATGCAAGCTCACTGTCCCAAAAATCCAACTTTAGTTGTTGGAGTTTCGGGAGGTGCAGATAGCTTATATTTAACGCTTCTTTTAGATAAATGGATTCAAAAAAAAGGTGGAAATCTATATGCAGTCACAGTCAATCACAATTTGCGTCCAGAAGCTGCTGAAGAAGCACTTACAGTCCATAAACTTATGTCAAAACTTAAAATTTCGCACACCATTTTAACATGGGAAGGCCCTAAACCAACAAGCAGAATTGAAGAAAAAGCTCGCGAAAAACGATATGAACTTATTTTAAAATTTGCCCACGAAAAGCATGCTCAAGCTATTTGTTTAGCCCATCATAGGCAAGATCAGGTTGAAACATTTTGGGCTCGTTTAGCAAGAAGTAGCGGATTAGACGGCTTAACCGCTATGGCCCCCGCATCTAAAAGAGAGGACATTATTGTGCTTCGTCCATTGCTTGATATAGATAAAAAAAATATCACACAAACATTAAAACAAAATAAAATCAAATGGATTGAAGATCCCATGAATAAAGACACAGCCTATGAGCGTGTCCGTTGGCGTCAAAGACAAAAAGATTTAGATGGAATCTCGTTAACCGCACCTGTTGTTGCTAAATCAATCTCACGATTACAACGCGCAAAAGAAGCATTGGATTTTTATACACAAGGATTTATCGATAAATGTGTCACGAAATCTTCATTTGGCTTTATTCAATTTGATGAAACAACATTTCTATCAAATCCCACAGAAATTCGCATTAGGATTATCCATCACCTACTCCAAAACATTAGTCCCAAAAAACAAATAATTTCCTTGGAAAGCATTGAACAAATTGCCACTACAATGCCTAGGCACGCCACTTTGGCGGGGTGTCAATGGGTATGCAGTCATCATCAAATTTTTATTGCCTTAGAGCTTAAAAATGTTCCATCTAATGTTTTAATTCCAGAAAATCAATGGACAAAATGGGGAACATTAAAGATTTGGACAAATAAAAGTTTTGTAGCAGAACCTTGTGCCCCGAAACCACGCATAAAGGGTATCCCTTACCTTATTCAACGTACTTTTTTAAAGATTCCAGCAAGTCATTTCATCAAAAAAATGCCTATCTGTTTTGAAAAAGACCTTGAAAAAAAGTTAATTTTGGATTATAAAAACAAAGCACCAGTTATTGTGATTGCAACAGAAGAAAGGGGACAAAATGAAAAAAATAAAATTTAGTAAAAGTTTATTGACTTGGATTATCATTTTCCTTGGTGTATTTGCTGTTGCTCAAATCACATCTTCTGACAAAATAAATACTCCTTCTGCCGAAGTTAGCTATTCCGAATTTGTCAAAATGATTTCTGCAGATGAAATTTATTCTGTTACAATCGAAGGACAAAATGTTAAAGGCGTTTTGAAAAACACATCAAAATTTAATACATACCTACCAAACGATACTAATGTAATTGACATGTTGCAAAAACATGATGTAAAAATCACAGCTCTTCCAAATACAGATGCAGAGGGCGGTTGGCTTGGCGCGCTTATAGCTTGGGCCCCCATGCTGTTTTTCTTGTTCTTTTGGATCATGATGATGCGTCAAATGGCGGCCAGCAATGGTAAAGCACTTAGTTTTGGTAAATCTAAGGCGCGCCTCCTCACGGGTAAAGATTCCGTGACATTCAAGGATGTTGCCGGCATTGAAGAGGCAAAACAAGAACTTCAAGAAATTGTAGAGTTTTTGAAATCTCCGGCAAAATTCCAACGTTTAGGCGGTAAAATCCCTAAGGGGGTCTTATTAGTTGGCCCTCCAGGAACAGGTAAAACTTTGTTGGCAAAAGCCATCGCTGGTGAAGCAGGCGTTCCTTTTTATTCCATCTCTGGTTCAGACTTTGTGGAAATGTTTGTGGGTGTAGGTGCTTCTCGCGTGCGTGATATGTTTGAACAAGCAAAAAAAACATGTCCGTGCATTGTGTTTATGGATGAAATTGATGCGGTCGGTCGTCATCGTGGCGCAGGCCTTGGCGGCGGCAATGATGAACGCGAACAGACTTTAAACCAACTGCTTGTTGAAATGGACGGATTTGAAACAAATAGCGGCATTATTTTAATGGCTGCAACAAATCGGCCGGACGTATTGGATCCTGCCCTGCTCCGTCCGGGTCGTTTTGATCGTCAAGTTGTCGTGAACAACCCGGATGTCAAAGGCCGTGAAGAAATTTTAAAAGTCCATATTCGCAAAGTTCCTTTGGCCCCAAATGTCCGTTTAGATATTTTGGCACGCGGCACACCCGGTTTTTCCGGCGCAGATTTAGCTAATTTAGTCAACGAAGCTGCTTTGCTTGCTGCCCGACGCAATAAAACAATGGTCACCATGGGCGACTTTGAAGATGCAAAAGATAAGGTCATGATGGGCACGGAACGTCGCAGTTTGATTATGGACGAAAAAGAAAAGCGTATGACGGCTTATCACGAAGCTGGCCACGCTATTGTATCGCTTCATTTACCGGAATCAGATCCTTTGCATAAAGTTACGATTATTCCACGCGGACGTGCTTTGGGTGTGACCATGCAACTACCCGAAAAAGACAAATACTCGCAAAGCAAAACTTATTTGCAAAGCCGTTTGTCTATTCTGTTTGCCGGTCGTGTTGCCGAGGAAATGATCTTAGGGAAAGATAAAGTTTCCACTGGTGCCAGCAATGATATTCAAGTGGCCACAACAATTGCACGCCGGATGGTGTCCGAATGGGGCATGAGTCCATTGGGCCCGATAGCCTTTGAAGAGCCCGAAAGCAACATCTTTTTAGGTTATAGCATTGCAAAACGCAAGAATATGGCCGACAACACCGCTTTACAGGTTGATAAAGCCATTAGCGAATTGATTCAACATGCTTACCAACGCACACAAGCTATTTTAAAGCAACATAAAAAGGAATTGGATATTTTGGCGGCGGGTTTAATTGAATATGAAACCTTATCCGGTGATGAAGTTCAATGCTTGCTGAAGGGCAAAAAGATTCGTCAGGACGAAAAGAAGGCTTCTACAAAAAAACCTCGTCCAACCGTTCCTGAGGTCAAGGCATAATTAATTATCTCTTTAATAACGCGCCTAGACGCTTAAAAACATCTGGGCGCTATCTTTTTACGTTCCAGATCTATTTGGCGTTTATAGCGCGTTATAAGCACGAATTTGGATATAATATAATACATTTTAATGTAATCAATAAGCTTGATGACCGGATACAACCAAAAACTTTACCGCAACATCCCATATAAAAAGACGCCTACTCATCGAGATAAGCGCCTTTTTTGCTTATGAATTGTGACAACTAACCATCATCTGGAGAAGGTCCATCGCCTCCGTCATCATCGTCATCATCATCATCTTCTGGTGGAGCCTCTGGCGCCTGAGCACACTCATAATTCTCAGTTTCAATCTCTTCACCATCTTGTATATAGGTCACCTTTTTCCACTCTCCGCCCATCAACTCACATAAAGCCTTTGTGCCAATTTTACTGGAAAATCCTTTAGTAGAACGCTTGCTATTCTTTCCAAAGTTTTGCCCATCAATCGTAACGTCTCCTGTCGCAGACCAAGGATCACCTCGAGGAATCACACAGTATTTTGAAATTTCAAAACTCATTGCCGCCAAAGCCCAACGTTCCGCTGGAGACAGACTTGAAAAATCACTAGAATTAAAAGTAACTCCAAACCTTAAATAACTGCTTTTGGTCGGTTCACTGAACTGCTGATATTGCTGCGCACTCTTGTGTTCTTTCGGGTAATAAAGCGTAACCATTAGGTCCGGTGTCCTAAGTGGCATCCCAAAAGGGCCACTGGCTGAGGTATAATGTTTTCCCGTCAATCTAAACTCTGGATCAGGAGACAAGTGAGTCTCCGTCTTTCTGGTTGAAAGAACCAATTTTGATGTATCTATTTCAATTCTATCAACAAAACCATCATCATCTGTTTCTACAGAGATTGTTCTCGTCCCTGTTGCTGAATGCAGATCTGTTGTCATCTTTCCTTCCTCAAGCAATGATTTAGGATCTGCACCACCACCAAAATAAGCCACATCCAATTTTATTCCCATCTTATCTATATCCGCATACCCCTCAATATAAGGTATCTCAGAAAGAGCATTTGTTGGACGTATAGTTATAGCACGCATATATCCGGGAGGACAACTACTCAAATAAATATTTTTATATGTTTGAGATCCATCTGTCTTTACTACATTACTTACCTCAACAATCTCCCTTAAAATATAATTCGGGATCAGCTGGCTCAATTTTGCGCCACCAAGGGACATAATCTTAATATCGTTCATCACAGATGTATAGGCCGGATCCAAAAGATAATTCAGCTGATCAGCTTTATCAGTAGCCCCCTGCACATGTCCACTATCATCCACATACGGCGTTGTTTCGTTAAACAAAATAAAACCATCCCCCATTAAATGCATTGTTCCCATTGTCGGATCATAATTGCCACTGGAATCTTGTACCTTTCCCGCACCAACTACCAAATCATTCCGAACAAAAACATTTCCTTTTTCTTCACCATCTCTAATTTCACCATCAACCCAAAATGCTGGCCAACAAATATCCCCAGATACATCATCTCCTGCATTATGAATAGTATCACTATTAAATACCTTCCACTCACCACTATCACTTGTTTCTAGAGCATCATCACTAAAGACATAACAAGGGTTATCTGTTGTCGTAGCTCCAGCACGCAACCGATTAACCAATGCGCCATCCAGATTTAAACTCCAGGTCTCCGGACGTTTAATATTAACGTTAAGACTTGGCACCTCCGGCTTAAACACATCCAATGCTGTCATTGCCACATAGGTTGTTGTATTTGCCGGATCACTAATAATATCCGTGGCATCCAAACTCCATGTTCCAACCGCACCTACAATTTCATTTTCGCCTCTAGTTGGCGATCCGAAAACACCACCATCAATACCAATTAACATCGCTACCCGTGCAGCACGGCGGAAAGTCCACTCCTTATTGTCGACATTTCCTCCATCAGGCAATAAGGCCGGCTTTGGAACAACAACACCATAATAGGTTGTGGATTCACTTCCTGCAGCACCTTGTCTATAACCAAAAAGTTTAAAATCATAGTTATCATTCAAATAATCTCCTGCCGGAGCGCCTTCATCATAAAAATAACCATCTGGTAAAAATTCTTTAACGCCTGCAGAAAGCGGAGTACTCACTCCTCCAACTATAACCTCACCAGCCGCGTTTTGACAAGGAGTAACTGCATCTGAAGTAATTCCCGCACAGTTTATGGCACTGGCATTAACCTGCAACCAACCAGAAAATGCTTCCTTCACCACACGAATTTCAGAGGCCATTTGAATATTATGTAACTCTTGGTTCCGTTGGTTAATTTGCCGATATAACATAGAACCAACCATGCCGATCAAACTAAGGACGGCAATAACCTCTAACATAATGGCACCACTTTCTGACAATCTGTTCTTTCTTATTCTCATATTCTTTTTCCCTCCTTATATCTTATGGTCCTGCATTTGGCTCAACAGGGGTCCCAACCTCAATATTTTTTGCAATACCAAAGCGTTTAGCATCCGCCCGGAAATTTGACATTATCTCCCAAAGATCTAATGCCCGATTATAATATAGCAAATTCAAAAAATACGTATTTTCAACAGGGTTGAATACCATTGCTTCACCATTATTGGTTGATGTCCAATCATAAGCATCATGAATATTGGAATCCGCATTCAATGGTTGGGCATCTAAATAAAAGGTCATTTTCTTATTCTTTTGCACAATTGTCCACATATGAACCCCATCTTCAAACAAGGATTCTTCTGCCAACACGGCATTAAACGAAGTATCGTCCGTACTGATTTCTTTACCTCCGCCTAAACCAAAGACGAAATGTTTATCATCAGTTGCCCTAAAATAAAATCCATGCGTTTTATCACAATTTCCAATGATACATCCATGACCGTTACCAGTTCGGCGCATCACAAATGATAATGTGAAATCACTACCTGCATTCAATATACTTTTTTTCACAAAATCATTATGGATTGTTTTACTGCTAAAAGCGGTCTTAACCTGATACCCAAGCTTTGTACTATATGCCATTTTATCGGCAGGAATTTCTTTCCAATTTGAGGTACGATCCTGCCATGGCGGTAGTGGTATATTCCCCTTTACAAAACTTTCAGCATCCCATGGCGCCCCAAAGCCCGTTGTATCTATCGCATCAAAATGGAGCAACAAGCCTCCCGTAATATATGAATTTTCCATTCTGCTCATACAAAGAAAAGTCCCATCCAAGCAGTCCTCTCTTGCCGGGGAACCACAATCATACGCATATTTTTCCAAAAATTCCTGCATC
Source organism: uncultured Alphaproteobacteria bacterium (assembly GCA_905236245.1). Taxonomy (GTDB): domain Bacteria; phylum Pseudomonadota; class Alphaproteobacteria; order CAAHEQ01; family UBA3637; genus UBA3637. The sequence continues at coordinate 23,811 of CAJOPC010000010.1, read as the reverse complement.
TCCGGGAACAAAACGCTCGTACACCTTTGACCATTATCAAAACAATAATTACGAGGATTACCATCTGCCTCCGTTACCTGGTCCCCTTTAAGTTGGTTAGTGGCTATCCAACGTTTCTCCTCCTTAGAAACCAACAAAACACCACAGTTCACGGAGTTCCGAATACGATTAGTTAAAGCACGGCGCCACAATTCCTTCTTTTGTGCCGGCGTATTGCTTAATTCGCCCCACCACCCTGGGTTTACATTAAATTCACCATCGGATGTCTGGGGGCGCCCATACGTGATAATGTATCTGTCAGAGCTTTTATCCACAATCTTTGTCACAGCATCGCTTGTACAATCCGCATTACATGTGTAAAAAGGACCAAGATTGCCGCTCACAAACGACACAGCTACACTTTTATAAGAACCCGGGTAATTGCTGCCAGGAGGAGGAGTATCTTCATTCGCAACAGTCATTGATACAGCACTTTTATTTATGCCAGAGTATCTCCTTATTTCAGAGGCCATCATTCGTGGCATAAAAGCCTCCAAATCATCGGGGAACAAACCCATCGCCACAACATCGCTCCCCACCTTAACACGCTGTTCATCATCAAATCCCACATGATGTGTAGAATCAGGAGGACCTTTCATCTCCCCCACACGGACACGTCCTAACCAGTGATAAATATAATCCTTTGCCGCCTGATGTTGATTCACAAAACCAACGATATACGCCTCCCCTTGACGCGTATCCAACTCTTGTCTCATAGGAACAGGATCCATCGAATAGATCAATATACCCATTAATAACGTTAAAAATGATAATAAATAAAACATATTCCACCTTTTTTTATCATTCTAAAAATATTTCTTACTTTTAGCAAGTATTTTTTGCTTTATTTATCTTTTTTTTTAAAAAACTAATCGCATTATACAGCGTTTTAAGCTCCGAACGCGTCAAATTCATCCGTATAAAAATGTTATGCAAATTACGCTTCATTCTATCTTTTTTATCCACGAGGCTATAATATCCATTTGCCTCTAAATCCCCATCCAATTTACTTAAAAACAACGATACTTCCTGCTTTGTTGCCAATTGAGTCTCTTGCACACACGGCAACGATTTTTTTTGAGATTCACTCCACCAATGATAAGCCATAATCAACACTGCTTGAGACAAATTAAGCGAACTATGCGCTGGATTTAATGGAATTTGAACCAAATAATCCGCTAAATCCAAGTCCGCATTTTCCAACCCCGTCCGTTCCGGGCCAAAAAGCCATGCGATCTTGCCATTTTTTGACAAAACTTTATTTGTTTTTTGAACAGCTAACTTTGGAGGAAAAACCTGTTTCGCCATATCTCGCAAACGCGCCGTTGTTGCCATAACACATGACATATCGGATACAGCATCTTCAAGAGAGGCAAAAACTTGAGCAGCTTGTAAAATTTCCTGAGCACCAGAGGCCGCACTTATTGCAGCTTTGGACAAATGGTCTTCACGAGGAGCGACCAAACGCAATGAACTACAACCACAATTCATCATTGCACGAGCAACCATGCCCACATTTTCAGCTAACTGTGGCCGCACCAACACTATTGTGGGAGCAACTGTTGAAACAAGCACAACCTTTTTCATTTTTAAGCTATATTAAGGAGCAATAGATGTCGCCCCAATTGGTGTTTCAGACAATATCACAGGTGCAGCTTTTTGTCCCAAGAATTCATGAGACAAATTCTTCAATACAGGAATAGCCTTTTTTTCATATACCTGTTTAACATATTGAGAATCCCTTTCCATATCATCATAGGATCCCGTCACATCGTGCATACGAATACTGGTCAACATTTCCAAAGGATTATCTGAATCTTTTGCTGCCGTAGAACCGCGAACCTCTTCCTGAGATCCCAAGCGCGTTGTCCCTCTTGTAGGCCATTCAACTTGACCCGGCTTAGCACCAATCAACCGTTGCATTAAATTTTCAGGATTCTTATCTGCTAACCGAACAAAATTATCAACCGCTTTGATATTCTCTTTTGTAGTTAGATCACTGATTTGGCCCAAACGCACTGCTTCTTCAGATTCCAAAAAGCCGTCATACATAGGCCTGTCTTCTGCCAATTTCTTATCTAACAAAATCTTATGATTTGCCCGATTTGTGAATTTCGTTTCTATACTTTTTCTAGGAACAGCCCCTGTCATCACATCTTTTTCGGACACCACTGCCGCTGCCGCGGTGAAAGAAATCCCCAGTAATAAGCAAAACAAAAAACTTCTCATTTTTCCCCCTTTTTTAGCTTAATTGCTTTTTCAATTTCATAAAAACATAAATTCCCACAGGAATAGATACTAAATATAACACTCCCACAATACTAAACATAACCCATGGAAACGCGACAATACCACAAATAAACGCCAAGAACAAGAGCCCTATAACAGAACCAAAAGTCTTACCCGGGCGCAAATGCTTCAAACAAACTGTGGGAACACGACTGGCCATCATAACTCCAGAAAAGATCATAAACAGGCTCACAAACAACGGATGTCTGAAAAGATCTACAGTCTCTTTCGATGCAAACCAAAAGATCAACGGCAGTATGGCCAATGCGGCTCCGGCAGGAGCAGGAACCCCCATAAAAAAGTGCAACCAATATTTAGGTTGTTTTTCATCCAACATTGTATTGAAACGAGCCAATCGGCTAGCACAACACACAACTAAGAACAAAACAACTCCCCAATATAAACCGACAGCATCAGACTTATAAACAACATTTTGCATAGCATTAATACGCAACTCATCATTCATGGTCCAATTATACATTAAAAAACCAGGCGCAACGCCAAAACTAACGAAATCGGATAACGAATCCAATTCCGCCCCAAAACGGCTAGAAACGCCTAAAAGCCGTGCAATCTTGCCATCAAGAAAATCAAATATTCCAGCCAAGAAAATAAAAAAGACCGCCAATTGCCAATTTCCCCACAAAGCCATATTCAATGCCGACACACCGAAAGCCAGCGCCAACATCGTTATAGCATTAGGGAAAAGCGGTTTTATTGCTTCTGTCATTTTTTACCCTCTTTCATCTCAGCCAACACAGTTTCACCCGCAACAGCAACCTGTCCTAATAAAATTTTCGGAACAACGCCCTTTGGTAAAAACACATCTAATCTGGACCCAAAACGGATCATACCAAAAACATCTCCAGCTTTTAATTGATCCCCTATTTTTAAAGGACAATAAATCCGCCTTGCAACTAATCCTGCAATCTGCACAAAACCAATTTTCTGACCATTCGCAGCAGTCATACCGATCAATTGATGTTCATTATCTTCACTATCCTTATCCGCCACAGAAACAAACTTCCCCGGAACATATTCTAAATGTGTCACGCGTCCTGTAACTGGCGCACGATTCACATGGACAGAAAATACGCTCATAAAAATACTGATACGAATCAACTTGTCACTTCCCAGACCCAATGCCTTTGGTGGCACCATTTCTTTGATATTGCTAACGATACCATCTGCGGGGGCAAGAATCAATCCATCCCCTTGGGGAGAATGGCGCTCTGGGTTCCGGAAAAAATAATAGGAGAAACATAATAACGGCAACCCAATATACCATACACCGTCCCACAACAAACCAAGGACCAAGAAAAACACAGCCATCCATACAAGAATTTTAACTCCCTCTTTGTGAATTTTGGGGATTAAATACCTTTTCCAGGATAAATCGATGGATTTTATTTCTTCAGAAGTCGGTAGTTTATATGTCATTAAAGCCTTTCACACATCAGTATATGAAATTAATCTTCAAAATCATAAAGTGTGTCAAAACGAGCGGCATACAAAACATCTTTTACTTTGCCTTTTGCACCTTTAATAGACAAAGCAACTTCTTTTGCAGCAGCTTCATCATGTGCAATAACCAACATCCCTAATGCGGCCGAATCTAAAAAGTCACATGCGCTCAAATCAAAAACCATTTTTCTGTTATAGCCCGTCTTAATCATCGACACTACCTCAAAAAAGGTATCGTGATCGCGAAAAGTAAAGGATCCATTTAACTGAATTTCAACACCATCTTTAATATTGACTGTTTTATAATTCATGTTTGTCTCTCCCATTTTTTTGTTTATTATACATCCTATAATGTTAGGTTAGTCTTTTTTTTTCAACCCGTCAAGCACTTTTTTTAGAAAAAATGAAATAAATTGGTTGCCGTCCCGCCTGAATTCCTTTTTGTTCATATCTTGTTGGAATCCAATCCGAGGGAGGAGCATGTATATCTTTATTTATCCGTTTAAATTTCTTAAAAATTTTCATTTGTTCCAATGTCCAATCTGCATAGCCTTGCACATCTGTCGCAACAATCAACTGACCTTTTGGACGCAACAATCGATATAGCTCTGGTAAATTTTGCTGATTGATAAACCGTCGCTCCGCATGGCGTGCTTTGGGCCACGGATCCGGATACAACACGAAGATTTTATCAAATACTTTATCGGGCAATTTCGGAAAAACTAATCGAATATCATCCGGCCATATACGCACATTATCTTTGCGATCAGGTTCCAGCCCTTTATCCTCTTTTGGAAAACGATGGGAACCATTTAAATGTGCCAACAAGGAAGAGACACCATTTAAAAAAGGTTCCGCGCCGATAAAACCAACATCCGGACATATCTTAGCCATAGCAGCTAAATGTTCTCCGCCGCCAAAACCGACCTCCAAATATACCTCTTTCGGATGAACGCCAAACAATTTATCTAGCTTAATCAATCCACGCGTTGGTAATTTTAGCTGAATTTTAGGCAACAATTCATCCAACAACAATTGCCGGGAAGATCCTATACCTTTTCCCTTACGACGTCCAAAAAAACGTAGCATCTCACCCATTATTATCCTTTAAAGTTGTCTTAACATGCCAAATGTCTTGAGCATACTCTGTTACGGTCCGATCAATAGAAAAACGTCCAGATCGTGCGATATTAAGCAATGCCTTTTTAGCCCATGCTCGACGATTCTTAAAATCTCGTCCAATTTTATCCTGAATCGCCACATAAGAAGCAAAATCCGCCAACAACAAGAAATAATCTTTAAACATAATGTTTTGGAAAATAGGCACGAACATATTTTTATCTTCACCTTGTGTCCAAGTTCCATCCACCAAGCTATCCATAATGCGTTTAATACGTGGATCGTTATCATAAAAAGCCCAAGGATTATGTGAATTATGGTCGTGACGATCTTGCACTTCTTCGGCAGTCAGCCCGAACAAATAGAAATTTTCTTTACCAACAGCGTTCATAATTTCAACATTAGCTCCATCTAATGTTCCTACCGTCAAAGCCCCATTCATTGTCAATTTCATATTTCCAGTTCCCGAGGCTTCAAAACCTGCAGTGGAAATTTGTTCACTCACATCTGCCGCAGGCATCACAATTTCCGCAACAGAAACTTTATAATCCGGGATAAAGGCAACTTTAATTTGATCCTTGACGCGTTTATCATTATTGATTAGTGCCGCAACATTATTGATCAATTTTATAACCAATTTAGCAAACTCATACCCTGGAGCCGCCTTTCCGGAAAAAATATAAACACGTGGCACTGGTAGAGTATGCCCTTCTTCCACAATGGAAAAATATTGATACATAATGTGAAAAACATTTAACAATTGACGCTTATACTCATGTATCCGTTTAACCTGGCAATCAAACAAAGCATTTGGGTTGACTTTTATGCCCAACAAATCTTGAATATATACAGCCAAACGTTTCTTGTTTTTTAACTGGATTACATTTATTTCTTTCAAAGCAGTTGCATCATCCACCCAAGCTTCCAATTTTTTCAATTCTTCCAAATGAGTAATCCAACGATCACCAATTCGATGGCTGATAAAACGGGACAAATCCGGATCAGCCAACAACAACCACCGTCTTGGCGTCACACCATTTGTTTTGTTGTTAAACTTTTCCGGCCACATTTCATAAAAATCAGGCATCAGGTTGTGTTTCAGCAATTCCGTGTGTATTTTGGCCACCCCATTGACAGAGAAAGACCCCACAACAGCCAAATTGGCCATACGGATATACTTTGTTTCACCTTCTTCAATCAAACTCATCCTGTATAATTTACCATCATCTCCAGGGTACCGATTTCTCACTTCGCGCATTAACCACTCATTGATTTCATAAATAATCAATAAATGTCTGGGCAAATACTTTTCGAACAACGCCACAGGCCACTTTTCCAAAGCCTCTGGCAACAAGGTATGGTTGGTATAGGCCATTGAATTGCGTGTAATCTCGAAAGCCTCATCCCAATCTAAATGGTAAACATCTAATAAAATACGCATCAATTCTACAATAGCCAATGTAGGATGCGTATCATTTAGTTGTAAAACAACTTTCTTAGGTAATTCAGAAAACGGCAATTTTTCTTCGGAAAAACGTCGTAAAATATCTTGAACGACGCATGAGACAAAGAAATACTGTTGAATAAGACGTAATTCCTTACCGGACTCAACAGCATCCGACGGATATAAAACTTTTGATATAGTTTCAACTTTGATATTTTCTTCCACTGCGGCAACATAACCACCTTTGTTGAAAAGATCAATATCCAACACATTATTTGACTTTGCAGCATAAAGTCGCAAATAGTTCACCGTCTTTCCGCCATAACCTACCATAGGCATATCAAACGGCACCCCCATAATCTGGCTTGTATCTACCCAACAAGGAATCCGCACGCCATCCTTTTCTTCATATACAACGCGCCCTCTTAATTTAACCAAACAAGCTCTATCCGCACGTTCAATTTGCCAAGGAGATTGCACATCTAACCACGAATCTGCGCACTCCCGTTGCCATCCGTTTTCAAAATACTGTTTAAACAATCCAAACTGGTAATTAATTCCATATCCATAACCAGGGAGGCCCTGTGTTGCAATAGAATCCATAATACAAGCAGCCAAACGCCCTAATCCGCCATTACCAAGTGCGGGATCATATTCATCATCCAATAAACTTTCCAACGGAATTGGGTTATCCAAATGGACATCCTTTAACAACTCTTTTATATTAAAATTGATCAAGTTATTGGATAATAACCGTCCTGGCAAATACTCCAATGACAAATAATAAATGCGTTTCTTTGCATACTTTTTATGACGCGCCGCCGTTTCAAACATTTGATCAATACACAAATCTCGAACAGCCATAGATAGCGCCGCCAATAAATGACTTTTGTGGGCTTCACACACTTGCTTAGAAAGGGAATATTTAATATGCCACTCCATCAAGCTTTGCAAGTCCTGAGCAGTCACATTTTGCTTTGAGCAATGCGGTTTATGCGGCACCATGCTGTCTTATCTCCCCCTTATTTTATATAGACTATATAAATTTTAAATAAAAGGCAAGTGCTTTCATTTATTTTTTCGAATTAGTTTTTGATGACGAATTATTTTTTTGTCGTCTTTGTTCCCTATAATTTTGAACATGTATTTCGTGCTCTCGATAAGTTTTCGAAAAAACATGTCCTCCCTTACCATCTGCAACAAAATATAAATCTTCCGTAGTATCCGGATTTAGAACAGCCTTTAAAGACGCATATCCTGGATTGCTAATTGGATTTCTGGGCAACCCATTTATCACATACGTATTATATGGGCTGTCAACTTTTAAATCTTGATATGTCAAAGGCCTTTTTAGCTCACCACGGCCATTTGTAATAGCAAAAATAACCGTAGGATCAGATTGGATCTTCATTTTTTTTGCCAATCTGTTGTAAAAAACAGAAGCGATATGGGCCCGTTCAGAATCACGAGCTGTTTCTTTTTCTATAATAGAAGCCATAACAACGGCTTCTTTCGGGCTTTTTAATGTCACTTTTTTTGATCTGTTAGCCCATAATTCATCTAATGCCCGCTGCATACCATTTTCCATTCTTAAAATCAAATCTTCCTTTGTATCGCCATACGAATAATAATAGGTATCAGGCAACAATGTTCCGTTTTTGGGCTCTTTTTTAATCTCACCCATTAAACCATATATATTATTCATCAAATTTACGATTTGATAAGAGGTCAAACCTTCTGGCACAACCAATTTTCGAATATAGGTATTACCACTTGTCAAAACGGCCAACACCATTTTAGCGCTTGCGTGTTCTGGGAAAGAATATTCCCCTGCTTTAATGGACTTAGCCTGCCCACTTGCCCGCACACCAATTTCGAAAATAGACGGACTTCTGATAACGCCTTCCCGATAAAGATGCTTGGCTATTTTACGTAAGGAATGTCCTGCTTTTATTACGACTTCTTTAGGCTCCCGCAAAGGCCCTTCCGCCACGAATTGACGATAGGTGGACAAAACACTTCCCCCCATAATACAAAAAACGAAACCGACAATCAAAAAATATAAAAAAACACGATGACGCATTCTCATACTTTCTTAAAAATTAAACACGCGTTTGTTCCCCCAAATCCAAACGAATTGGAAAGTACAACTCCTATATTCTTTTCTTGGGCCACATGAGGCACCAAATTAAATCCCTTTGTTTCCTCTTCTGGATTATCCAAATTCAAAGTCGGCGGCATAACATTGTTTTGCATGCTCAACAAACTAAACACAGCTTCCACAGAACCCGCGGCACCTAACAAATGGCCCGTCATAGACTTTGTAGAAGACATGGCAATATTCTCCATTCCAAATATCTGTTTAACGGCCCTAAACTCCGTTAAATCTCCCTGTGGTGTAGAAGTTCCATGTGCATTGATATAGTCTACTTCATCCGGATTCATTTCGGCGCGATCCAAAGCCATCTTTATTGCCCGCTCTGCGCCCGTTCCTCCCGGAGCAGTAATATGATGTGCATCACCGGACAGACCATAGCCTACAATCTCTCCATAAATTTTAGCACCTCTTTTTTTGGCATGTTCATATTCTTCCAAAATAACGGCACCAGCCCCTTCGCCCATGACAAATCCGTCTCTGGCTTTATCCCACGGCCGAGAAGCTTTTCCAGGCTCATCATTATGCGTTGAAAGCGCTCTCAGTTGAGCAAAACCCGCTAAACACTCCAATAATAAAGGAGCTTCAGCACTTCCCGCCAACATCATATCAGCATAACCTTCCCTAATCAAACGCATCGCATCGCCGATAGCATGATTACCGGTCGCACAAGCGGTCGAACAAGCTTGATTTGGTCCTTCCAATCCATGACGAATTGAAATTAGGCCCGCCGTTTGATTGATCAAAATAGATGGAATAAAAAAAGGAGAAACCCTCATCGGGCCACTGGCCTCCATAGTATAACATCCATCTCTAAAGCTTGTGGCACCACCTTGCCCGGACCCAAAAACAACACCGAAAGAGGCCTTTTCTTCTTCTGTTTCCGGCTTATAACCACAATCTTTCATAGCTTCATCAGAAGCCGCCAACCCCAGCAATGCAACACGATCAAAATGGCGCTGTTCCTTTGGACTCGCAACTGAGTTTAAATCTAATTGACCGGGCTCCACCCCTTCAGGAATCTCACCATCAATATGCACAGGAATTGCGGCAGGATCAAAGCGTGCAATTGTCCGAACGCCAGAACGCCCATTGGATAAAGCATCCCAATTGGCTCTGACACCACTACCAAGAGGAGAAACAACCCCTAAACCTGTTACAACGACACGCCGCATTTCATATCCTTTATTTGGAAAAGACGCTTCAAGGTCAGCCAATAAGCACAATCTTAAAACGTCTTTATAAAACTAAAAAACAGTCCAAATTAGGCCTGTTGTTTTTCAATGAAGTCAATAGCATCTTTGACCGTGCGAATTTTTTCGGCGGCATCATCTGGAATAGAGCAACCAAACTCTTCCTCAAAAGCCATAACCAATTCCACAGTATCCAAACTGTCTGCGCCTAAATCATCGATAAAACTAGCGTTATCCTGCACTTTAGAAGCATCGACGCCCAAATGGTCTACGATAATTTTCCTCACGCGTTCAGCAATTGTATTTTCTGTCATTTTCTTTCCTTTTGTTTAGTTAATCAGTCCTACTTGGACGAAAACATACTCACACTAGCACAAAAAAACATCTAATGCAAGTATTTTTTTAAAGCATCAACATTCCTCCGTTTACATTTAAGGTTTGCCCTGTAATATAGCCAGATTCTTCTGATGCTAAAAACGCCACAACATTTGCAATATCTTGAGGGGTTCCCATGCGCTTCATTGGAACACGATCCAACATGGCTTGTTTCACTTCTTCTGACAACCCGGCTGTCATTGGTGTCTCAATAAAGCCTGGCGCAATACAGTTCGCAGTTACACCACGACCAGCCAATTCATTTGCTATAGACTTACTCATTGCAATCAAACCGCCTTTACTGGCCGCATAATTTGCCTGTCCTGCATTACCAATCACACCCACAATAGAAGCCATGGAAATAATTCGGCCCCAACGGCGCTTCATCATACCAACCATGGCCGAACGAGCCAATTTAAAACCGGCCGTTAAATTCACAGCCAATACGGCATCCCACTGTTCATCAGACATACGCATGGCCAATGTATCACGATTGATACCAGCATTATTGACTAAAATATCGATTTTACCCATATCTTTTTCGGCATCTGCCACCAATTTTTTGACCGCTTCACCATCCGAAATATTGGCCTCATATACAAAAACACGATCACCTAATTCTGCGGCAAAAGCCTTCAATGTATCTAAATTCATATCTGTCAACGCCACCGTTGCACCTTGTGCGTGCAAAGTCTTAGCAATCGCACGCCCGATGCCGCCTGTTGCGCCTGTAATTAAAGCTGTTTTTCCTGTTAAATCAAACATACTACACTCCTTTGCTATAATGCATTATAGCATATAATCAAATAAAAAATCAACTCTTCTTCAAAATAAGGTCCAATAAACCCGACTCAATTATTTACAAACAAAGCCGCCAGACTTCCACTCCGCTGGTTTACCATCAGCACAATATACATCCACTTTCAATGCATATCCACCGGCTAACAATTGAGCAGAACAAACCTTCGCTCCTGCTGGGCAAGGATAACAATCTAATGGCCCATTCGGAGAACTAAACTTAGTAGAACCTGGATGAGGAACGTGACCTTTCTTGCATGAATATCCATTTCCCTTACAAACTGCATTTTTTGGACAAGGATAACATTGTTGTTTACCGCTAGCATTCGGCCAAATTATTCCAGCACAAGTGCAGGAATTCCCCTTTGGTGTCATACCATTGGAACATGTGAAGGTTTTACCATCTTTACACGTTGCATTGGCTGGACAGTTCTCACATTTACTTCCGTTCATCCATTGATTCTTTGCACATGTCGTTTGAACGCAACTGTTGCCTTTTTGCGCAAAGTTTTTATTGCAAGTAAACGTTTTACCGTCTTTGCATGTTGCATTTGCCGGGCAAGCAGCACACTTACTGCCATTCATCCATTGACCTTTATCACATGTGGTCTGGACACACTTGGTGCCAGATTGTGCAAAATTCTTATTACACTTAAAGGTCTTGCCGTCATTACATGTTGCATTGGCGGGGCAAGCCGCACATTTACTGCCGTTCATCCATTGGCCTTTTGAACATGTCGTTTGGACACATTTGGCACCTGATTGTGCAAAGTTTTTATTACATTTAAACACCTGCCCATTACAAGTCGCATTAGCCGGACACGCAACACACTTGTTGCCATTTAACCACTGTGACTTTTGACAGCTTGTTCCACCTTTGGCCCAAGAGCTACAGAATAAACTCGCTGTCACCATTAATACTACTGCTATTTTTTTCATGTTTTGTCTCCTCGATTGATATACAAATATGAACTCAATCTAACACATACGAAAATGTATGTCAACAAAAATAACTATTGATATCTCAATGCCTCAATTGGATCTAATTTCATAGCTTTTCGTGCGGGCATAATTCCAGACACAACACCCACAAAAATAGCAACAGAAGCAGAAATAATCACACTCCAAAATGAAATAGGCACCTGCATGCTAAGAATATGTCCTGCAATTTGGGATAAAGCAATTCCCAAAATCATTCCTACAAAACTCCCCATAAACGAAATGATGATAGACTCCGCCAAAAATTGGAACATAATCCAACGATTCGGAGCCCCCAAGGCTTTACGCGTTCCAATTTCGCGCGTACGCTCTGTCACCGAAACAAGCATCATATTCATAATGCCGATAGAACCAACCACCAAAGAAATCGACGCAATCGCCGAAAGCAGCAACGATAAAATAAATCCGACACTACGCACTTTTTCCACCATTTCGGTCATCAAATGAATTGAAAAATCATTTGGGGTCCCTTCTTTCAAATAATGTCTAGACCGCAATAAATATTCGATCCGTTTAGAAACAGATTCCATTTTACTTTCTTCCGTTACTTTGACAAAAGCCATATCTGCATAATTCGGGCGATTTGATCCACGCAACCGTTGGCGCAACGTCGTTGCAGGCATCATAATAATATTATCTTGATCTTGCCCCATCAAATTATCCCCTTTGGCTTGCAACGTTCCAATAACCGTGAAAGGTTGACCTTTTAAACGCAGAACCTTACCAATCGGATTTTGAAGTCCGAACAATTCATCAACAATCGTTTGGCCAATTAAAATATAGGGTTTACCTGTCTTAACATCCTTTTCTGTAAAAGGAACACCAGATTCAATTTCCCAGTTACCAACCGTCAAATAATCCGGATTTGTTCCATAAATACTAACTCCATAGTTGCTCGATCCATATACTGCCTGAACAGCCGTATTAACAACATATGAGGCCGTTTCAACATCCTTTAATTTTTTTAACTCCTCCACATCCTTAAAAGTAATACTGGGTCTTCCGCGACCACCTCGAACACCACCGCTAACTGTTTCTGCAGGCGCTAAAATAATCAAATTGGTGCCCATAGAGTCAAACGTTTTTGTAATTTCGTTTTGAACAGTTTGACCGGCCGCCACCATTAACACCACGGAAGCCACACCAATCACGATGCCCAGCATCGTTAAAAATGTCCGCAATTTATATGCAGAAATAGAAATCCAGGCCTCACGTAAAATTTGATAAATCATGCGTGATACTCCTTTCTGGGGCCATCGTATTCCACCTGTCCATCGGCAATTTTAATCATCCTGTCTGCATAATCAGCCACATCATCTTCATGCGTGACCAACACAATAGTAATACCTTTTTTATTTAATTCCGTAAACAAATTCATAATTTCATCTGATGTTGTGGAATCCAAATTTCCCGTTGGCTCATCGGCAAAAATAATCTTTGGGTTATTGATGAGGGCCCGTGCAATTGCCACACGTTGTTGCATACCGCCCGAAATCTGGCCAGGCGGACGATCTCCATAACCTTCCAACCCAACAACTTTCAACATTTTAAGGGCGCGTTCACGGCGTTCCGCCTCACCAACCCCTTGATAAATCAAAGGCATAGACACATTATCAACAATCGTCCGTTTCATCATCAAATTAAAGTTCTGAAAGACAAAACCAATTTTTTGTCCACGAATAATAGCCAATTCCTTATCTGTTCGTTTGGCCACGGCTTCGCCCGCTAATAAATACTCTCCGCTCGTTGGTCGATCCAAGCATCCCAAAGTATTCATCAAAGTTGACTTACCAGAACCAGAATGGCCCATAATCGCAACAAATTCACCTTCGTAAATCTTGAAATTGATGCGTTTTAAAACTTCCTGACTAGCCCCACCTTCCATATAGTAGGTCTTACACAAATTTTTTACCTCTATGACAACTTGTGTTTTGCTCATTTATGCATACGCCGTTTGTTTCCAGATGCTTCCAAAATAACTTGATCACCCACATTCAAACCACTTTTAATTTCAATGTTGGCCATATCTGAAATACCCTTTGTGATAATAATCGGATGCAAGCGACCATTTTTAAATTGATAGACAACATCTTCGTTTTTCAACATATCTGGATTTGGCACTTCATCTGTTGTTTTGCGCAAAGCCGCCGAAGGTTTAAATTGCAACACCATCGCGGGTAATAAAGGAACATCTTCGGCACGTTCTACCTCAATCGACACGCTGGCGGTCATCCCTGGCAACAATTTACGAGATGAATTATCCACCTCAATCACAACCGTATACATAACAACATTTGATTCTTCCGTAGGGGATAACCGAATCTGTTGCACTTGGCCAACAAACTTATCATTTGGATAAGCATCCACAGTAAAGCTAACAGGCATAGCTGATTTGATAACACCAATATCCGCCTCAGCAATATTTGCCTCAATCTGCATTTTTGTCAGATCTTCTGCGATTGTAAACAATGTGGGAGTCGAAAGGCTGGCCGCTACTGTTTGACCTTGTTCCACCTCTTTAGAAATAACCGTGCCGGACACGGGCGATGTAATCGTTGCATACCCATAATTGCGTTCAGCCTTGTTATAATCCGCTTGAGAACTCAAAACATTGGCCTTAGCTGTTTCCAAATCTATTTCCGCCTCTTCCAAATTTGCTTTTGAAATCAACTTTTCTTTGTATAATTTGCTCAAACGTTCATAATTCAAATCTGAAATTTTTTTCTTTGCAGTCGCTAAATCTAATCTTGCCTTGGCATCATTCAAATTTTCCTGCAACACCGAGGTATCTAAGCGTGCCAAAACTTGGTTTTCTTGCACCTCATCATTATAATCCACCAAAACTTGTTCAATGATACCGGAAACTTGCGTTCCAACCGAAACTTTATTGATTGGCTGAATTTTCCCAGAAGCCGTTACCACATGAGAAACAGATCCTTTTGTCACCGTTGCCATGTCAAAATCTTTGGCCGAAAAAGACATTTCTTTTTTTGGCTTTAAAAGCATCACAATGAGGGCAACAAAAACAACTCCAATTCCTATAAAAACAAGCTTTCTTTTCATCTAAAACCTCCCAATTGCTCTGTATAAATTCGCCTTGCTAATCAATACAGAATAAAAAGCATTCACTAATCCTTGACGCGCATCCGACATCTGTGAGGTGGCCGTCAACAAATTCAAAATATCTCCCTTGCCTACCTCATATGATTTCATCGCAACACGTTCATTTTCTTTAGCGGAATCCATCACGGCTTTCGAAATCTTATATGCTTCCACCGCGGTTTGATAATCTTGATAAGCCCCCCACACCTCATTGCGAATACTGTTCTGTGTTTCTTGCAACCCGTATTGTGCTTGACGGTATTGGTATTCTGCAGCAGCCACTTTGTAGGTATCTGCAAAACCCGTAAACAAAGGAACATTCAATCGCAAACCTGCAGAGGTAGAAACTTGATATGGATTTGATTTGCGCCATGTATCACCATAACTGGCACTACCAGTTGCGGAAAGCTTTGGCAATGTTGTAGAACGAACCGCAGATATATTTTCCTTCGCCGCAGTCACACTACTTTCTTTGCTTTTTAATTCCGGCCGCTGTTGTAAAGCTAATTCCATCATTTGCTCAACGCTATCAGCCGTTTCCAACTTTGTAATATCTTTGTCTTTCGGCGGAGTCATTAAATTAAAGGATGTATCCGGGGATAAATTCAACAATGTCGCCAAACTACCCTGAGCCTGTTTAACCGAATTTTCCGCCTTCACCGTCGTTAATTTAGACTGCTCATAACTTGTTTTAGCCAACAATTTATCACTTAAAGCAACCAATCCCAAATCAAAGCGACGCTTTGATTCCTCATAAGCTTTTTTATACGATTTTTCGCTATCTTTCGCACTGGATAAAACTTCCTTAGCACCCAACAGTTTCAAATAGGCATTATTAATCGACAAAATTGTTTCTTGCAATTGCGCATTATAATTAAACTCCGCAGATTGCAAATATGCCTTCATTTTTTCCACACGAGCACCACGGCCACCGAAATCGAATATCAACCAATCTAACCCTACATTTCCGGAATAAGGATAATTTTTGTTGTATTTTCCTTTTTCGTATTTGCTTCCAGAAACGCTGGCAGAACCTGAAGCTGTCACGGATGGCAAATACTCCGCTTTGGATTGCCCAACCTCTGCTTCGCTGGATTTAACAGCCATATACTCACGATTTAATGCCGGATTGGTACAAATTCCCATTTGAATGAGTTCTGGCAAACCGATTTTTTCTTTGTCCAACTCTTTATCAACACAATTTTCAGGCGCCTTCAAATTGTGGACGAAAAAAGGATCCAACTCTGCACGTGCAGTATACGGCAGCAAAAGGATACCCAAACTCATAACGATAATATGCTTCATAAAGACTCTCCCTTTTAACGAAAATAAACCCTCAAAAAAAACTTGTCAAGTGAAAAATTATCGAGTAAACTAATACAAGATAAAAGGAGATATTATGGATAAAACGTTACAGGATTTAACAAGACAACTTTTAGCATTATCCAAAAGCGCAGCTGATGAAAAAGTTTTACCTCAGGAGATGCAAATTATTCAACAAAAAGCCTTTGAAGTCCAAGAGGCTATGATGCAACTTTTAGATAAAGAAGAAGCAAGCGCAAATGATGTGCGTGCCATTCAAAATGTTTTTCAAATTCGTGAAGATGTGTGGGACATTATGAATAACCTTGCAATTCGTGAAGCCGAAGTTAAAGCCAAATTCGGCATCAAAGGGGAAAGCCCGAAGGCAGAGCATAAATGTTGTTGTCATCACCATCACGACGAAGAATGTTGTTGCGAACATCATCATAAAAAAGAGTGCTGTAAAAAGGAGAAAAAAACATGCCGCAAGAAATAACATTTGAACAAGCCATGGCTGAACTGGACGAAATTGTGCGCAAATTGGAAAATGGACAAATTCCATTGGAAGAGGCCGTGAAAACATATGAAAGAGGCATGAAGTTAAAAAAAATTTGCGAAGAAAAACTCAATGCCGCAGAATTGAAAATTGAAAAATTGACTTTGAAAGAAGGTCAACCGACCGGAACGGAAGCATTAGATGAACAACTTTAAAGAACAATTAAAAATTGCCCGCGCCACCGTTGACCAAAATTTGGAAAAATGGTTACCACTTCCTGACAATCTCAGCGCACGTGTTGTGGATGCAATGCGTTATGCCTCCATCGGCGGCGGGAAAGCGTTTCGCGCTTTTTTAATTTTAACCACAGCGAAAATGTTTGATCTATCCGAACAAAATGCTATCAATATCGCAACGGCATTAGAAATGGTCCACGCCTATTCTTTAATTCACGACGATTTGCCGGCTATGGATAATGATACCATGCGCCGTGGCAAACCGACGGTTCATATCCAATTTGACGAAGCTACAGCCATTTTGGCGGGTGACGGACTTTTGACAAATGCTTTTGAAGTACTAGCTGACGAAACCACACACCCGGACGGAAATATTCGTGCAAAGCTTGTTAAAATGTTAGCCCACTTGGCCGGCAAAGACGGCATGGTTGGCGGCCAAATGATCGATCTAATTGGCGAAAAACAAACTTTGAACTTGGAACAAATCGAAATGTTGCAAGATAAAAAAACTGGGGCATTATTAATGTTTGCCTCCGTCGCCAGTGCAGTTGCCGCAAAAGCTTCTGATGAACAATTAAATGCTCTAAAAACTTATGCAAAATGCATTGGACTTATGTTCCAAATCACAGACGACATCTTAGATGTTGTGGGCGATAGCGCCACCGTTGGTAAAACTTTGGGCAAAGATCAAACAGAAACAAAATCAACTTTTGTATCCGTGTTGGGGTTAGAAGCTGCTCGTAAAAAAGCTGAAGATTTAGGTGTTCAAGCCGAACAAGCTTTGAGTATCTTTGGCGATAAGGCCAACGCCTTAAAAGAAGCTGCCCGCTTTATTTTAGAAAGGAACTATTGATGCAAAATCTGATGGATTCAAAGCAACTGGAAAATTTTTGTGAAACTTTGCTAACCGCCTATCCGAATCCAAAGTGTGAACTCAAATGGACAAATCCGTGGGAATTGATTGTAGCAATCATCCTATCGGCACAAAGCACAGACAAAAATGTCAATGCAAATACGCCGGCATTGTTTGCTGTTGCGAATACTCCGGAAGCTATGTTAAAAATGGGGTATGATCAGGTGCACTCCTACCTAACCTCCATCAACTATCACAATAACAAAGCCAAAGCCATTATGAATTTAGCACAAATAATTGTCGACAAATACAATGGCAAAATGCCAAAAGATTTTGACACACTCACAACTTTGCCTGGCATTGGAAATAAAACAGCCAGTGTATTTTTAAATGTCGCTTATCATGCACCCAAGATTGGTGTAGATACACACGTATTCCGCCTATGCCATCGCTTGGGTATTGCTTTTGCTAAAACGCCCGAAGAACTTCAAAAAAAACTAGAAAAAATTGTGCCGGAAAAATATAAACCTGATTTTGCACTTGCATTAGTTTTATTAGGAAGGTATATTTGTACTGCACGCAAGGTGAAATGTGTCGAATGCCCAATGTATAACATTTGCATATCTGAGGAGAAAAAATAATATGTTTAAAAAAGTTCTTTTTTTAGCTTTAATACTTTGTACAACAGCCGTTTATGCACAAGATCGTATTGCTGAAATGTTTCGGCCAGACAACCCCAATTTGATGAATTTAAATGAACCTAAGAAATACGAGGGAGAGCCATTAGTTTACATTGAAGGTGTGAAAGCTCCAGAACAAGCAACTAATGATTTAGAAGAACTGCAATTAGCAGTTTTTGGAACAAAAGACATCCAATCTAAAACGCGCAATTCTTTAACTTTTCCTCCGATTAAGCGCAAAAACACACTTAAACCAAATATAACGATTCAAACTCCGTTTCACCAAACAGTTCAAGCCGGTCTGATGCGGCATATTCCTGACTTCTTCGTTACAGTAAATGTTCTTAATGATTCACAAATCACTGTGACAGAACAAGCGAGTATAGTGAGCGTTATTGAAGGAGAAACATGGTCTCGCAATATTCCATTGTTGGATGGAGTTGATTTTCAAATCACTTCTTACGCTCAAAATGGAGAAGAAATTCCCGTTGAGATGGGCAAAGAAGGTAACCTGTTCTTCCGATCTTCTATTCCACTTAAATTGGGTTTAAACCACGTTCTGTTAAAATATACGCTATCAAATGCCATTCAAAACAACATCTTGAAACTTGACATTACAGGATCAGATTTTAATTGGCCTATTGAACGCGCAGATATGATGGTATATTTCCCCAGTCAAGTTCAATTTATTCAAAACAAACTTTTATTTGGCACCAACGAAATGGAAGTTCCGCAAACCTATGATGTTCAAACAGACGATCGCGGCAATACTCTTTATCATTTTACGAGAATTTTACCGCCGTTGGCAAGCATTCGCATTTATATGGAATTGAAAGATGCTATGCTTCCACCAGAAAGCTTCTGGGTGAAATTTTGGAATAATACAAATCTTCTTTTAATGACCTCTATATCCGTCATTTTGGTATTGTATTGGATCTTGTATGCTGTATGGACAAAACGTCAAGCACGCAAAGACAAAATGCCTAAAATAAAAAATTCAACTAATTGGTTAACTGTGGCCTATCAAATGAAAGTTGCTCTCACAACTGATATATTAGCCGCATTAAAAGCCTTTTTACAGCAGCATAACATGCCTGTTAAAATACCCCAAAGATTGCTAAAAGAACAAAATAAAAAGATAGCTTTCCCACTCATGACAAAAATTAAAAATGTGATCCACTGGGTAGGAGAATTATTTATCGGCTCATTGTTATTATTGGGAATATACGTATTTATTTCGCAATATCTGGAAATATCCATAAACTTATATTTTATTTGTTTCTGGATTATCGCTATGCTTGTTGTGTTGGCTCTTTTTTATCACGGCCTTTTCAGACCTTACGCGCAACATCGTTGGCAAAAATGTGTTCAAAAATTTAGCACAGATGAAGCCATAATCGGCCTAACAAAAACTCAAGCAAAATTGGTCTATCCTTTGATGATTTTGACAAATACGGCAAATCAATGGCTATCCAGATTTCAACGTCTAAATCCAAAAGAAGCAAAGGAAATCCGTTCTAAAGGGGGGACAAAATGAGACATGTATATCTTCCGTTATTTGTGCTGAGTCTATTGTTGGTCAGCCCAAGTTTTGCCGAAGAAGCAGAAATGATAGATCTTCAAGAAAAGATTTATCAACAAAAGGCCGGCCTAACAAAAATAGATGACAATCTTTTGTCTGCGCTTTTAAAAGTTCCTTTTGAAAAACGCGTGTACATTTACCCTGCCCTGTTTGAATCTGATGAAATTTCACGCAAAATAACGACACATCCACAGATTTTACCTTGGAAAGGGAAAAAACCAACGAAAATTGCCAAAAGGATGCAAGAGTTTGCCAAAGATCATTTAAATACTATGCCAGCTAAGTTTTATCCATACTTAGATCCGGACAATTGGCCACAAGATCCTCAAGAGGATGATTGGCATAATGTGTCAAAAATGATTCCAAAAACAATTATCAATCCTACAAATGGAAAATTGCCAGCCTCTATAAACTGATTGACTTTTATAAAAAATTTTCATATAATAGGGAAAGTTGTCAAAGGAGTGTATGATGGTTTGGACAGATGATAAAATTAAAAGTTTGAAAAAATTGTGGTTAAAGGGCGCAGCTACGGCAGAAATTGCCAAAAAGCTCGGCCTGTCCAAAAATTCCATTATTGGTAAAGTTCATCGTCTGAATTTACAAAACAGACCTTCACCTATTAAGAAAAATCCTCCCGTCAAAAAAACAAAAGCACCTGCAAAGAAAACAAGTCGTATTGGCATTATAGAATTAAAATTAAATACTTGCCGTTGGCCAATTGGGGAACCAACCGATGAAGATTTTTGCTTTTGTGGAGCTCCAACGGTAGTCGGGAAGCCATATTGTGCCGAACATTGTGCCATGGCTTATTCTGGCTCAACCAAGGACTCTGGGACAAATGATGAATGAAGCAGCACACACTCTATATTTAATTGATGGTTCAGGCTATATTTTCCGGGCATTTTATGCCCTGCCTCCGATGAATCGCTCTGATGGGACACCCGTAAACGCAGTATATGGCTTTACCAATATGATGTTGAATTTAATCAACGAAAAACATTGTTCACATATGTTGGTTGTTTTTGATGCAAAAAGGGAAAATTTTCGCAATAAAATTTATTCTAAATATAAAGCTAATCGTCAAGAAACTCCTCCGGATCTTGTTCCCCAATTTTCTTTAATCCGTCATGCTTGTGAAGCGCTCAATATTCCTTGGTGCGAACAAGAAGGTTATGAAGCCGATGACATTATTGCCACCTATGCGCGCATAGCCACAGAAAAAGGATGGCATACCACAGTGATTTCATCCGACAAAGATCTTATGCAATTGATGAATGAGCATGTTTCTTTATACGACCCGTTAAAGAAAAAACTATTGACGCCACAAGATGTAGAAAAAAAATTTGGTGTCTCCCCCGATAAAGTTGTTGATGTTCAAGCTTTAATGGGAGATTCCACCGATAATATTCCGGGGGCGACAGGAATTGGCCCCAAAACTGCCGCAGAACTTATCCAACAATTTCATACATTGGATAATTTGCTCAACCATCTGGATGACCTACCTGCTAACAAACGGCGCGAAAATCTTATTGCTAGCAAAGAAAATATTTTAATTTCAAAAAAATTGGTCGAACTGGACAATCATGTTCCTGTCGACATAAATTTAGAACAATATCAATGTGCCCCCTATCAGCCCGCGCAACTTATCAAATTTTTACAGGAAAATAATTTTCAAAGTCTGACTAGAAAAATTAACACCTCTTTATCAGACCAAGCCATTGCCTCGACACCTACAACAGAGTCTGCGCCATCACAAAATTATCAATGCTTAACCCATACAGCGGACATAAAATCTTGGTTAAAAAAGGCACAAAACAGCAATCAATTTGCTATATTTCCTGTTATGGATGAATCCTCCAAAGAAACAAAATTGACAGGGCTGGCCCTTGCCTATCAAAAAGGCGAAGCATGCTATATTCCCTTTGATGGTGAAACCGACAATACGATGCCAGCATTGGATCTATTTCAACATAGTTTTAATCAAAAAAATTTTCCCATCAATAACATTATCGATTTACTCATTCCAATCTTAACAAATTCCAAAATTATCAAAATCGGCTTTGATGTCAAAGAGCTTTATCATATCTTTGCAAATAATGATCCGAAATTTCAACCTTTTGCACCCTTTGCAGACATCAAACTGATGCACTACAACAGCGATGGAATGCAGCATGATTCCGATTTGATAAATCTGGCGTCAATATACCTGGGCCAAACTTTGTCTTCACAAAAAGAATTGTGGGGCGATAACAAATCAACCTCGTCTTTGGATAAAGTTTCCGTTGATAAAATCACAAATTTTGCGGCAATCCGTGCTGATACAATTTTACAACTTTATCCAATTTTGATGGATAAGCTGCGCACCTCAAAAGCCTTAGAAGTTTATCAAGATATAGACGCTCCCCTCATTCCCATTTTATATCAAATGGAAACAAATGGCGTTTTGGTTGATCAACCACACTTGAAACAATTAGAACAAAAATTTTCGGACAATCTATTAAATCTGACCTTAAAAATTTATGAAATTGCTGGAGAAGAATTTAATATCAATTCCCCCGCACAATTGGGCGTTATTTTATATGAAAAACGAGGCCTATCCGGCGGTAAAAGAGGCGCAAATGGGCATTGGGTGACCGATGTCAAAGCTTTGGAAAATTTGGCCGCAGACGGAGACGAATTGGCAAAATACGTTTTACAATATCGTAGTTTTAGCAAGCTAAAATCAACTTATGTTGATGCCCTGTTAGATCTAAGTGCTAAGGAACCTCGTATTCATACAACATACTCTTTAACAAATACAAATACCGGCCGTTTGGCCAGCGCTAATCCAAACCTACAAAACATCCCTATTCGTTCAGACGAAGGAAAAGAAATTCGCCGCGTTTTCATTGCCAAATCTGGCTATAAATTATTAGCAGCAGATTATTCCCAAATTGAACTGCGACTTATGGCGGAAGTTGCCAACGTACAAAAGTTAAAAACATCTTTTTTGAACCACGAAGATATTCATGCCCGCACAGCGAGTCAAGTCTTAAATATTCCGCTAGAACAAATTACGCCGGATCAACGCCGCCGGGCAAAAGCGATTAACTTTGGCATTATATATGGCATTTCCCCATTCGGTTTGGCTGCAAACTTAGGTATCTCCCGCACAGAAGCCAAAAATTATATTGATACCTACTTTGCCCAATATCCGGAAATTGCCAATTACATGGAAAACACCAAAAAATTTGTGGAAAGTCATGGCTTTGTCCAAACACCATTTGGACGCACAATTTATATCCCTGGTCTAGATAATAAAATGACCAAAAACTTTGCCCTTCGTGCCGCCATCAATGCGCCAATACAGGGCGGTGCGGCAGACATCATTAAAATGGCGATGATTCGTATTTCAACGGCTTTAAAATCTGCTAATCTTGATGCACAACTTTTGTTACAAGTTCACGACGAACTGGTTTTTGAGGTTGCGGAAAATCAAGTAGAAGAATTATCTAATTTAGTAAAAAAATCCATGGAAAATGTCATATCGCTTTCCATTCCTTTGGTAGTAGATATTGGCATCGGTGATAACTGGAAAGACGCGCATTAAGGATTGACATGAGATTAGATCAAGCCCTTGTTGAAGCGCATTTGTTTGACAGCCGCACAAAAGCAAAACAGGCTATTTTGGACGGCATTGTCT
>CAJOPC010000009.1 GCA_905236245.1 uncultured Alphaproteobacteria bacterium | reverse complement strand
GATGACGAATAAAATCCCCAAGTTTCTCCCGTTCCATAAGCCGTTATGTCAATAACATCTTCCTTTCGAGCCGATGCCGTTGTGACATCTGCTGTAGCCCCCACAGAAATTAAACCGTTACTGCCGCTTTTTGCCGAAAACATTCCATACACACGACCATTTGAAGCTTTGGACTTCGCAGCATCAAACGAACCATCTGTGTTCACAATTGTTCCATTAGTAATAGTAATAGTCGATACAGAATCTACAGAACCGCGGTTATTATACATGTTATACACGGAGCCACCATTAGAACGCAAACCATATACATCGCCATCTCCATTTGAATTAGTAATCGTGATTTCACCCTTGATATAGCCTTTGCCCGGATTTGTCGTTTTAGGTAAAAAATCTTTAAAGGCATTTGCCGCACGCGCATATCCATCCACGCCAACAATGTCCGCACTTCCACTGCTATTAGTGATAGTAATTGCGGCTTCAGCACGACCAGCCATCGCCTCTGTTTCGTTTTTGGCATCATCACTCAAGTCATCACTTGAATCTGTCACAATAAGGGAATGGTCCATGTTAGGAGTCATCAAAGCATTATAGGCATACCCTTGATGTGTTGAATTTGTCGTAGACTCCACCCCTGTGATAGAACCGGAACCGGCATGAGAAATGGAGATAGTTCCCTTTGAGGTTAAATTATTCACGGATGTTTTAATGGCATTAGTTGCATAAGTAATACCGGAAACACCAACTGCCACGGTATTATCCTTGTTAGTTTTTTTGGTAATCGTGATTTGACCGGTTACATTATTTGAACTCTGACTTGCAGTCGGCCGACCTCTATCTTCTCCCAAAGAATTAACGGCTTTTTGCGCCATAATACCATATATGTTGCTGTCTTTTACGCCACTTGATATATTCTTCGTTATGGTAATTATGCCCTTAATCTCCGCAGAGCCCGTTATTGAATGGGCATTTGTACCGGAACCCGTTGAATAAATACCATAATCGTTTCCTCTATTGCTATGCGTAATGCTGACTGTCTTATTGCCACCGGCCGCAGTTTTTGAAGAATAAGCATTACTGATATCTTTTTCTGAACCAGACGCACTATTATCCCGAATGCCATATATGTCCTGATATATAGCGCTTTCCAATGAAATTGAATTATTCAGGTAATAAAAAGATGTCGTTCCGGGAGGTGGAGAATTTTCCGTTAAATTGGCGTATCCATTCACACCAATTTTCGCACTTTGCTTATACTCCACACATGAAGTTCCGGATATTTGATAATTACTCTCGCACGAATCCAACTTTAATGAAACACTACCATCATATTCCGTACAAGACGAACAAGTCCCATGATCCGGACATCTTGTCAACGTATAAGATGCACATTTTCGGGCAGTACAAACACCTTCATACAACACATACCGAGCAAAGCATCCAGTCATTTTATACTTGGTGACACCATTATATTCACATGATTCATAATACGCATTAACGGGCTTTAATGACAAATCATATCCATCACACCGACTTGCTTCGCCACCCTCTTTATGACTAGATGATCCGCTTGAAGCAATTGCCATAGCAGCGCCGACACTAATCCCGGCAATTCCCAACCAACCAACCCAACTCGGAATAGACCAATCGATTGGCTTTGTCGTTGGAGCATACACAATCGGCCTTTTTGAAACAACGGGACGACCGCCCCTTGTCGGTTGTGAGACAACAACATTTGAACCTGTATTTTGCCAAGCTTCATTTGAACCCATTCCCACATGGGCCGCCATCAAATCTGGCTCCATCTCTTGCGCAATATCGGCTGGCAACCTCTGCCAACAACTTGGCTGCGGATTAGCTCCCATAGAGACCAACAAATCAACCGCGGATTTATCTTGACGCAAAGCAGCTTCACAAAGTGATGTATTCCCGTTAGCATCCATCATTTCAAAGGAATAGCCTCTGGCTCGCATAGCGCGTAAACCATCCACATTTCCTTCGCGCGCGTATGCGTACATTAAAGACCTCGCATCAACAGCCATCGCTATTTGCGGGGTTGTCAATCCGAGAACCACTAGCCCAACTATAACTGCACGCGTATGATTTACCACCCAACTCCTTTTTTCATAACAATATATTTTTCAGTTTAAAAAAAAAGCATATTCCTGTCAACATATTTTTCTTGCTTTTATAAAATATTATGATATACTGCGGTTTGTAAACGTCAATTAAGCTTGAGGAGACAATAATGAAAAAAATTTTGATGTTATTACTATGTGGGATCACGTTGCCCGCTTTTGCGGAAGATGCAGAAGGCAATCAATGGATTTTAAATTTACGCGAAATATCTTTGAATTATTCAAACACCTCTGTTGGAAATGCAAAAGAATATAGAAATTCTCCTATTTCTCAATTCAGTATGGACAGCCAATACAATATCGTCGGCAAATTTGACGGATTGTTGGATTACACGAACAGTGAGGGATTGTGGAGAACAAATTTATTATTAAACTATGGAAAAGTCAAAATTAAGCCCGTGGATGGTCCATCCGAAACAACGGAAAGTGCCGACAAAATATGGCTTTCGACAGAATATGCTTTCAAAACTTGGCAAGTATCTGATTTTGATGTTGGCCCATTTGGTCAAGTGGCCTATCAAACTGAATTTACGGCCTCCCAGGGATCTCCTCGCTACAAAGTTATTTCCGCTCGTGAAGGTATCAAAGCCTTTGAAGGAACTTATGTGAAAGAACTGTATGGCGCCTTGGTTGAAGAATATGATTTCACATATTCAAATGCCCGTAATACAAAGATGGCATGGGAAATCGGAACGCGTTTAGAGTATCCTTTCCGTGAAGGTGTCAAATTCACAGGAACCGGCCGTTACACAGACTATTTTTACTATTCCAAATATGTCGGAACGGATTTGGAATATGACTTGGATTTAACGGCGAAAATGGAAGTCGATTTAACAGAAACGATTGCTTTTGCGCCATATGTTAGCTATCGCCGTGGCAAAGCACGCGGAGCTCACAGGGCAGGAGATAACTTTACTATCGGGTTATCTTTAAAATATGCGGATTTATTCCACTTGAATTAATGAAAGGAGAAAAACATGAGTATTTTAAAAGAATTTAAAACATTTGCGTTAAAAGGAAATGTGTTGGACATGGCTGTCGGTATCATTATTGGTGCCGCTTTCGGTAAGATTGTCAACAGCTTGGTATCAGACATCATGATGCCACCTTTGGGAATGGCGCTTGGCAAAGTTGATTTTTCCCAATTGAAATATGTCATGGGTGACGGTCCAGATGCTGCATCCATTAACTATGGTTTGTTCATCAACAATGTGATCAGCTTTATTATCGTGGCATTTGCGGTATTTTTGTTGGTCAAAGGTGTAAATACCGTCCGCGCTAAGCTAGAAAAAGCAGAGGAAAAACCTGCTCCAACAGAAAAAGTTTGTCCTTATTGTTGCAGCAAAATTCCTTTGGCGGCCACACGTTGTCCGCATTGTACAAGTGAATTGGACAAAAAAGGTAAAAAATAATCCTATAAAAAACGCATATTTTATCCCTCCAAGAAATTGGGGGGATTTTTCTTGACAAGAACGTAAAAAAGGGGTAGAAAGAAAACAAACAAAACAGCAAAGGAGATTTTATGTGTAATAATGTTCCAAGCAAATCATCTTGTTTACGTTCTAGTCATTTAATTTATAAAGCTATTTTTGTATTTTCTTTGGCGCTATTAGTGGCTTCTTCTGCATACGCCTTTGGTGGCGGCGGAGGTAAAAGCCGTAAATCTTCCGTCTATCGCGGCACAGGTGTCGATTCCATTAACGTATATGTCGGTG
>CAJOPC010000008.1 GCA_905236245.1 uncultured Alphaproteobacteria bacterium | reverse complement strand
TAAAGATCTACCAATATAGCTTAACAAAGAAACTCCTTCAAATGTCTCTTGTTGTTGAGGAAGCAATATATCAAAGATTGGATCTTCTAAAGTAATAGTTCCTCGCCCATAATACATTGCTAAATGCATAGCTGTACCACCATTATCTGAGTTATCTTCTGTCTTTTTATAGTTTCTTTTTAGAGCATAAATAAATTTTTTCTTTAAAATATCATACATTTCTGTATATGGTTGTACAAAATGAACATAACAAAGCCAAGTTATATCAAAAGTTTCATTGTTGTCTTCTGGTAACAATTTATCCAAATTGGTTGCAAACCATTTTTCATTCATAGATTTTATCCAGGGTAAATGGCGTCCTATAACAGCATAAGTTTCCGGATAATGATTATCTGTTAAAACCTTTTCCAAATGAGCAGAAACATCATTTAAATTCAAATTTGCTCTGTTTTGCCATATCCCATACTGGAATAAAGCAGTCATCGCATTACCATGCAAAGAGTTAATAGCTCTTTGGTAGTGTTCAATTGGAGGTTCTTCCGATGACATCTGTTGCTTTTTCAACCAAGAATCTTCCATCAGTGTTATCTCTTGGATAATACAATAGGCATCCTTGATAGTGTTTATATCTCGCTTGGATAAAGATTCTTTACCAGTAAGATTGTGAAAATAATTGATAAAGATGTTCATTGCAGCTCTGTAGACCTGCTGCCAATCCTTATCTCCATCAAAGACACTCTCTCTATCTTCAAATTTTTCTTCCTTTTTTGTTAATGCCCATTTAACAACTTCACAAATTTCAATGAAATTAGGCATAATTTGATTCGTGTTCCAAAGCGTATTCAATAGTGTACTAATGTAAGTTGGTTCGCTTACATCTTTAAATAAATGAAGATGCTTTATATATTCTTGAGGTCTTTTGCGAATATCTTTTGCCAAAACATCACTTAGACCACTTCTATCTGGAGAACGAATGCCTTTATTTTCAGGTTTCCAAGCTTTCATAAAATCGACAATTTGTTCAATAGACATTGACGATAGTTCTTCCTCTGTCTTTGGGGTCGGATAACCAACAAACGAAGACATATAATGTAAAAATTCAGGATGTTCTATTTCCTTTCCAAATTTTTGTTCTAAGGTGTCATAATATTGCTTTAAATCAGTTGGCAAATATTCGTGAATGGGATATAGTTTTTCGAATTTTCTGTATTCCAATAATTTTTTATCAGATTTTGGCTCTTTCAACTCTAAATTTTTAATATATTTTAGGATGATGTCCTGTTTATCTTTAGGCAAATTTTTAAATTCTTGTTGCAATAACATATAGTACTCATGGTGTACATTTATTGACAAGGGTGTTCCTGTAAAATAACTTTTGTTAGGGAGGACATCAACAATATATCCTCTTAATTTGTTCGGGAAAGATTGGGCCAAATATAATAGTATTCTTTTAAAGATATCTGATTCCCCCTTTTGTAGTAACTGAATTACTTCAATATGGACATTTTTAGAGCTATATTGCATAATTTTGGAAGATAGATCTCGTATCATATCAATCACTATTGAAGTTGGTTCATTTGTATTAATATTTTGAGGATGATTTTCAATCGCAGACCTTCTGAAACAAATACGCCAATTTAATGTTTGCCTATCTTCGGTAGTTAATGTCTGATCATGAAACACATTGTTCAAAATATCGCAATATAATTCCAACAAAAATAAAGCATCTTTCTGATTTTTAATAAGTTCTTTACTTTTCTCAATTAATTTATGATAAAGAGGGTTTTCTTTTGTTTGATCATCTTTTTGAAAGCGAGGGATTGCATAGTATTCAAGCTCTTTAGAAGCAAATGCGGGTTCTGAGGCTAGTTTAAGTGTTAATAATGCTTTCAGCAAATTAAATGCGTGGTTGGAGTATCCTATTATTTTAAGTTTGATTATAAATTGCATCAAGCTATCAGCGTTAAAATATGAAGGAAGGCCTATTCCTTTATTCAATGCGTCTGTGAGTTTGTCAGAAATTTTTAATAAATTCCCTTTAGTTTTAAAATCTAGTGCTAATTGCAGAATACCATTCAAAATACTATAGTCCAAGTTCTTATATTCATCGAAAGGTAAAGAATTAATCAAATCTGCTATTTCTATTTCTTTTTGACCTAACATATATTGCAAATAGGGTAATGCAGGCCAATTAAATGATATCTTTCCTACGATGGTAGGTTTTAAGTAATTATTTGTGTTCAAACCATCAAATGATTCCAATGTTTTTAATTTACTAAAGAAATAATCAGATAACTCATTAGGGAACACTTTTTTAAGAACTTGAATTTGTGTTTCAGGATCTTTATCTAAAACAAAATCTATTTCCTTTTTTAGTTCTAAAAATGGTAAATTTAAACTCAACAGTACATCCTCAATTTCCTCTAAATATTTTTTAATTTCTGTTTCATCACGAAATTGAGGTTTATCATTAATGTGTCTTAACTTTTCGAGATTTCTTTTAGCATTCCACATTTTGTCTCGTAATTGTTGAATTTGTGCGGCTTCTAAGTCTGTTCTAAAATTTTGAATTAGACGTGCTATTTTACCTTTTTCGTTATGGCATCTACTCAACAGCTCATCCGTAATTGACGATGTAATCTCTTTTTCGCTGATGTCTGAAAATTGTACAGTTGGTATTTGAGTAATAGCATCAGCGATTAATTCTCTTAACTCTATTTGATTCCTACGTGTAATTAAATTTACAAATTCACGCACAGAATGAGCCAGAAGCATTTGATTAAAAGGTATATCTGTGTGAAAAAAGCAATATAAAATCGTTTTGTATAAATTGACAATGTGAGTATGATTATCAAATTTGTCCAGAATTGATATTACATCTCTATGTCTAGAAGACATATTATTCTTTAAAAATTTCTCAAAATCAGACTCTAAAGATACAGAAGCAGGTTCTTCTTCCTGTATTGCCATAGCTTTCTCCACAATATCATTCTCTCCTTTATACATACCAAAATATCCATTAAAAGTCAAGGGGAAACAAGTGCCGCTCGCCAAAAGGCGGCTACCCACTTTGTTCTTGGATCTGTATAAGTGGGTGTAATGCCCCTTAAATTCATTTTAAAGGGCCTTACAGGTGATCCAATCCGATTTTGGTATCAACTACCCATCTGATTTCCAATTGCCTTTAGATCACATTAATTTTCACAAAGTCATTTTTGGGTCTTGTATAATAGGTAAAAAGGAGCTTGTTTAATTTCCTGACTTATATAAGTTCTTTGTTTAGATCTTATATAAGTATTTGTATAGGAGTTAAAAACAGCCCCGGAAGCCCTATCAATCCTAACAAATCTAAAAAATGGCTGACAATACCCATTATCAATAAGGGAAAATACGTGCAACAATACCCGATAATAACAGAGGTCACCCCGGAAAATATCATCATTCAAAATTAAAAATCTTGGCAATAACAGTGTTTTTGGGTGGAATATACATTTTTTCCTTAAAAATTGAATTTTTGAATTTTCACAAAATAAATATCCCCGTTCATGAAAAAATAGGAGAAAGAATATGAATACACAAAATGATAAAATTACAATCACAGAAAGGGCTATATTAGAATTAGTCCGCTATAAAACCAGAAATAACTATATCTTTTTTGGAGGTAATGATTACATTGCCTCGGCAATAGATATTACCAAAAACAGTGCAAAAACACTTATTAATGCCCTTATTCGCAAAGGATATTTGAACAAAGCCTATGACAAACATAAGAGACGTATCCTTTCCCTAAGTGGAAAGCCATATTTACGATTGTTTGATGACTACACAGGCCTTGACAAGAAAATTATCAGCTTGGAAAGGGATGATGCATTAAGGGACAGCTTGTATTATCAAGGACAACTTGAAGCTTCAGAAGCAGCTGTGGAAAGATTACAAAAAGAAAACTTGACCTTGCAAGAGAGAGTAGGGAACTTGGAAGCATTTTTTTACAAAAATGGAATTTCAAAAGAACAATTGGAAGTAATGATTAACAATAAATAGTATTGTGAGGTCAAACATCTCACCAATAATAGAATATCTCACTATTTTGTTTGAATAAAACCCTCGGCACTTGCTGGGGGTTTTGTTAAAAATATTTTTTAAACCCCCTTGCATAAGGAATGGAATAAAACCATATGTAAAGTGTTGATTGGGAAACTGTGAATCCCAACAATGAAAGGAGAAAGATTATGTCACATTATATTGTAAAAAGAACTGAACTCGAACCAAGAACAAATGATGTTTGGGGATTACAATCCGACATAAATCGCCTGTTTGACGCATTTATGAGTCCGTTGGATACCACAGAAACACATGCAGTTATGGTTCCAAAGTTGGATGTTGCTGAATTAAAAGATAAGTTTGAAAT
>CAJOPC010000007.1 GCA_905236245.1 uncultured Alphaproteobacteria bacterium | reverse complement strand
TTTAGAGCCGATTTACCTGTGGCACGGATTAAAAATCACGCGAATTCAGTTGATTCAAATGCTGGTGTGCGGGGCTTGCTTTGTAGGTCTTGGAACATTGGTACAAAAGAATAAATGGTTCAAAGTAATTTGGGCCATGGGTGATCAACCCAAATTGGTGCCTGTGATGGGATTGCCATTGACAAAGATTCGGCTGGCGATTATGTGCCTTTCTGCATTTATGGTCGCGGTGCCTTCGGTATTGATTGGCTATGATGTCGGATTGGAACCGCATACAGGGATGAACTATTTGCTGACGGCCTCGGTGGCAGTATTCTTTGGCGGGCTGGATAAGTACTGGGCTTGGGGTTTTGGTGCCATTTGTGTCGCCATTATGCAAAGTGTGGTTGTGTGGCAATTTTCGGGTGAATGGATTAGTTTAGTCACCTTTGCCACATTAGTATTTGTGTTATTGTTTAAGCCGAACGGGATCTTTGGTGTTCGTAAGCGTATGGAGGAAGAATAAAATGCGTAAATTTATTTGGGGATTGGTAATTTTGGTTGTGGTTGCCGTATTTGGTGGCCGTGTGTGGTATTTAAATCAACATAAACAAATTGGGGATAATGTCGTGAAGATTGGTGCCGTTTTACCAATGAGTGGTATTGTTTCCGACAGTAATAAGAAAATTGTAGCAACCTTAAACATCGCAAAAGATATGCTTGAAAATGCCAATGCTTTAGGCAATAGAAAGATTAAATACCAATTTGAAGATGGTAAGTACACAATTAAAGATAGCCTTTCTGCCTTTAATAAATTGATGATGGATAAACAAAATGCGGTCATCGTTTTGGGCGATGTTCCTTCCTATGGATTAAACACTCGTATTAAAGAAAATAAGATTCCAACAATCGCACTGATTACTGGAACAGCTAATATCACAAAAGGGAATCCATACATGTTTAGAGCATTTCATGCGAACAATGTATTGGCTGAAAATAATAGTAAATTTTTGCTCAGAAAAAATGCAGATACGGTTGCAATCTTAAAAATCAAAAATACTTATGGTGATGATATGGCCAAAACTTTCAGTGAAGAGTTTGAAAAGTTAGGCGGAAAAATAGTGATTGCCGAAAGCTATGCCATGGATTCTTTGGATGTCAGAGCACAAATTGCAAAGATATTAAGCAAAGAACCAAAAGCTATTTTCATTGTTGGTTCTGGAACTGGTTATATTGCGGCATTCAATCAATTAAAAGAAAACAAATATAATGGAATTGTTTTAACAGAAAGTGCCATTATGGATTCAGAGGTTTACAGTCATATTACAAATAATGCTGAAGGTGCTTATTTTTCTTTGGCTGAATATAGTTTTGATAAACTTCCTGATTTTGTTGAAAAATACAAACAAGATATTCAAGCTGAACCAGATATTTTTACAGCTTTTACTTATATGACAATGGAAGTATTATCAGAAGCAATTAAAAGAAAAGGAGAACAGCCAGAACAAATTCGTGAAGGTCTGTTATCGTTAAAAGATTTTGATACAGTTATGGGTAAAATTACCTTTGATAACGAAGGTGAATTGTATTTGGATTCTTTGGTTATCAAACAAATGCAACCGGATGGGACGGCAAAGATTGTGAAGGAGTAAGATGGCTGAGTTAAACGCACTGGAAATTCAAGGCATCTGTAAAAAGTTCGGGGAAACGGTTATCCTGAACAATGTGCAGGCAACCATCAAGCCGGGCTTAGTAACGGCTTTTGTGGGGCCAAATGGTGCGGGCAAAACCACTTTGTTTCATATCATTACCGGCAACTTATCGGCCGATGGTGGCAAAGTCCTGCTGAACAACAGGGATATAACAAACCTGCCGCCTTTTGTGGTGGCCGATATGGGCATTACAAAATTGTTCCAAGACCTGCGTATCTTTGCGGACATGACTGTTTTGGAAAATGTGTTGGTGGCTTTGATGGACAGACACGAACGCAAACCATCATGGGCCTTTGACCATCTGTTCAAACTCAAAAGTTTTTTAACCGACCATAAGAAAGAAGCATTAGGATTCTTGGAGTTGGTGGGAATTGCCGAACATAAAGATAAAATGGCCGGCAGTTTGTCCTATGGCCAACAAAAATTATTGGCTTTGGCACGCATTATTGCCAGACGGCCACGCTACATTTTGCTGGATGAACCGACCGCAGGATTATCCCCAGTGATGGTGGAACAAATGGTCGCACTTATCAGCAAAATGGTAAAGGAAATGGGACTTTCAGTTGGCCTGATTGAACATAATATGAAAGTGGTACAAAAGCTGGCAGATTATGTGTATTTCTTGCACGAAGGAAAGGTCTTTTGTCACGGAGATGCCAAGACGGTCTTTTCCAATGCAGAAGTGAAACGGATTTATATTGGCCTATCAAAAGGAGAGATAAAATGAGGAAACTTATTTGGACTTTGGTTATTGTTGCAATTGTTGCCATCTTTGGCGGCAGAGCATGGTATTTGTACCAACACAAAGAAACGGGCGATAATGTCGTGAAGATTGGGCTACTTAGTACGCTTTCAGGTGAATTTGCTGGCATGGGTGAAGAATTGAATAATGGTGCTATTTTGGCAGCAGAGGAAATCAATCAAGAACCAAATAATACAAAAATTAAATTACAAATAGAAGATGGAAAAGCGGTTCCAAAAGAAGCTCTCTCTGCATTCAATAAACTACTATTCTCCAAGATAGATGCCGCGATTGTGGCAGGGGATAACCAAATATTGCCTGTTGCCCCAAGAATAAACGAAGAAAAAATTCCAACAATAGTAACAGCTGTTGGAAGTCTTGGATATTTAGAGCAAAACAAAGATAAGTATATGTTCCATTTTTCCCCATCTAATTACTATTGTAGCTATATCGTTGGCCAATACGCCAAGGATGAGTTGTCATTAAATAAAGTAGCTATATTACAAATGGATTCAATCTTTGGGAAGGAAGGAACAAAAGGATTTATTGATGGTTACAAACAACAACCCGTTATTATGGAACAATTTCAAGCCAATGAAGAACCCCGTGCGACTGTGTTAAAAGTTCTTGATACCAAACCAGATGGAATTTATATTACAGGTTATGGACCAAGTTACATCTCAGCTATTAAAAGACTAAAAGAATATGGTTTTGAAGGAGTGATTCTTTCTGAACCAGCTGTAAGCAATCTGATTTCTGGTTTTAATCCTCGTGAAATAGCATCAGGAATTATTTTTGCTGAAGCAAAAGATTTAAAAAGTAATCCGGTTTTTGCTAAATTCAATGAAAAGTATACAAAGCGTTTTGGAAAAAGCCCTACAACTGTTTCTGCTCAAGGGTATGAAGCGGTTTATATGTTAAGCAAGGCGCAAAAATATAATCCTCAGCAAATACAAGTGGGTTTAGCTCAAATTCAAGAATTTGATACACTTTTGGGAAAGGTGCATTTCCTAAATGATGGTAATAGTACCTTTGATTTGGCCATCAAACAAATGCAACCTGATGGAACGGCAAAGGTTATAAAGGAATAAACATGACTTATGTATTACATCAACTGATAATGATTTCCATCTACCTGATTTTGGTGTATGCCACCAATTTGGTGACAGGTCTGGGCGGATTGATGACAATGGCTCAGGCG